>RPQK01000075.1 GCA_003819755.1 Acidobacteriota bacterium
TGACTCCTGACTTCTGACTTCTGACTTCTGACTTCTGACTTCTGACTTCTGACTCCCGACTTCTGACTTCTGACTTCTGACTTCTGACTTCTGACTTCTGACTTCTGACTCCCGACTTCTGACTTCTGACTTCTGACTTCTGACTTCTGACTTCTGACTCCTGACTTCTGACTTCGGGGCCTAATGCCGGGCCGAGGGCGGTGACCAGGCATACTGCTCGCGGTGATGCACAATGGCCATGGGGTCCGAGCAGGCGACCTTGATGCTACGGAATCGTTTTTCCGATTCCAGAGGAGGCCTGAACGTCAGCAGGTACTGACTCTTGAGCTCTCTGGCCAATTCCTCGTAACTGTCTTTCAGATCGCTGAGCTTCAGAGGGAAGAGAACACGCCCGCCGGTGGACTCCGAGAGGTGCTGCATCGCCGTCTCTTTCTCTCGAAAATAAAGCTCTACAAAGTCCTCGTCGTCCTTAAGAATGTTCTTCATCACCTGGTTCAGAAACTCGACCCTCGCCTCGCGCTGGATTTGAGGCATGACAAGGCGGGTGCGACTGACGATATAGAGGGCGACATCGGCTTGGACCAGCCGAGGAAGGACCGCTTCAAAGGTCGTCTGGCTTTCGTTGTCGACGCCATCCGTGAGCACGATGATCACTTTCTTGCCCGCGACGCCCCGGAACCTGTTCCGACCCAGATGGTCCAAGGCATCGAAAAGCGCGGTTCTGTAACCCGCCTTGGCTTTTTTAAGGCTTTTTCTTACCTTGCCCCCGTCGTTCGTCCAGTCCTGTAACAAGTCGACCTTGTCCGAAAACGTCATCACGGCGATCCGGTCTTCCTTGTCGAAAATCCTGGAGAAGGAGACCGCCGCATCCTTGATGTCCTCGATTTCGTCGCGAACACTGCCGCTCATGTCCAGGAGAAGAATCACGTTCACCGGGCTCTTATCGAGAACGAAGTTATCGATTCGACGCTCCTCGCCTTCGTCGAAAACCCTGAAATGACGTGGGCCAAGGTCCGGGATTGGCCGTCCGTGCGAGTCGGAGACGGTGACCGGCACCTTTATGAAGGACGCCTCAATTCGAAAGCGAGGCGGAGAGCTCTGGGCGTAACCAGGGAGAGGGAGGAGAAAAGCCACGAACAGCAGGGCCGCCAGCAGCACCGGCATAGAGGTCCATTATAGCATTGGCGTGTCCCGGAGCCGCACGATCTGCCGGTCTACGTCCTTGAGGTCTTTGAGGTCCTTGAGGTCCTTCTGATTCGGCGCCACTCCACCGGTCAGTTTGTCAATTTGTCAGCCTCTCAGCCTCTTCGCCTTGCCGGAGCCTTGGCTCTGCGTCAAAATAGAGAGTCTTGCGGCTCTTATGGACATTCGTGTACTCGAGACAGCACTGCCCCCGGTCGTAATCATCGAGACGGACTTCGTCCGAGATGAGCGGGGGTTCTTTATTGAGGCCTACCACCGGCAACGCTACGCGGAGCGGGGCATTACGAGCGAGTTCGTGCAGGACAACCACTCCCGATCGGGAAAAAATGTCCTGCGGGGAATTCACTACCAGGACATGAGGGCCCCGATGGGAAAACTGATCAGGTGCACCGTCGGCCGGATTTATGACGTAGCCGTCGATCTCAGGGTGGGAGCGCCCACGTTCGGGAAGTGGATTGGTGTTGAGCTGTCGGGCGAGAACATGAAGCAGGTGATGGTGCCGCCGGGCTTCGGTCATGGCTTCCTGACACTCAGCGAGGCCGCAGAAGTCCAGTACAGATGCAGCACCTATTATGCGCCCGAGACCGAGGGCGTCATCGCTTGGAACGATCCTGACCTCGGCATATCCTGGCCCTGCTCGGACCCGATACTCTCGAGGCGCGATCAACAGGGGATGTCGCTGCGGGAGTACTTGAAGAAGCCGGCGTTCAGGCTGGAAAGCACCGGAGCCTAAAAGACCTGAAAGACCTGAAGGACCTGAAGGACGGCGTCCACCAAACCCGTCCTTCAGGTCTTTTAGTTGCTACCCCGGGAACTTCGCCGAAATCTCATCCCAGTCCCTTTGCGGGACTTTCAGGAACTCGTCGACGACCTTCTCGTCGAACTGAGTGCCGGCGTTGGCGATGATGGCGGTCCGGGCAACGTCGGAGCTCATGGCCTCGCGGTAAGGTCGCGTAGACGTGATGGCGTCGTAGGCGTCGAGCACCGCGAAAATTCTGGCCTCAAGCGGGATCTGATCGCCTTTCAAGCCCTGCGGATATCCGGTCCCATCCCACTTCTCGTGGTGACAGAGCACCATCCAGGCGACCCGGTCGAGGAACTTGACACCTTGAAGGATCTCATTGCCGATCGTCGGGTGTTTGCGAATGTGGGACCACTCGTCCGAGTTCAGCTTCCCGGGCTTGAGCAAGATGCCGTCCGGGACACCGATTTTGCCGATGTCGTGCAACAAGGCGCCGCGCGCCAGATCCATCAGCTGCAGAGTATCGAACTCGAACTGCTGGGCCAGCCGCAGAGTGTAGGCCTGGACGCGCTGAGAGTGACACTGAGTCTCGTGCCCGCGGGCGTCGAGGGCCTTGATCAGAACCTCCAGCGTCGTTTTGTGCTGGTCCTTCAGGTCGTGCAGAGCGGTCGACAAGGCGAAAGCCTTCTTGCGGACGAGGGCTTCCAGATTCTGGGAGATGCGCTTGCTCTCCAGCCTGGTCCGACGAAGTTGAAGGGCTCTCTTGACGCTCTCTGCCACCTGCTCCAGGTTAAAGGGCTTGATGATGTAATCATATGCCCCTTGTTTCATGGTGTAGATGGCGGTATCGATGTCGGCGATCGCGGTAACGATAATGGTGGCGACGTCGGGAAACCGCTGTGCGATCCCCTCCAAGAGCTGAAGCCCATTCAATTCCGGCATGCGAATGTCGGCTATGACCAGAGAGAAGCTGCCGTTCGCCAGTTTAATCAGGGCATCGCGCCCGGTTGCGGCGAGATCACAATCATAACCCTCGTTGCAGAGGTACTCCGACAGGAGATTCCGAACGAGGGGTTCGTCATCCACAACCAGTATCCGGTCTTGTGGAACAGTCAAAGCGCCGGCCTGCGGAAGATTCATAACTCCTCTGCCAAATCACGGGGAAGGTCAGAACACACGAAGACCGAGAGCCCCTCCCCGCCACTAGCGTTTCCGGCGAAGCGATATACCCGCTCCAGCCACGCAAGAAAATATCCCTTTTCGCCTACACAGGCAAGCTGTAATTTGTGATTTCAATCGCAGAAAAAAAGCGGCTGGCCACCGCTCGGGTCGTTCGTTCGCAACAATCGCCAGTCGAGCCGCTTGCGGCGTGAAAGCCCGGAAGGCTTACTGGTCTGCGGGCATCTGTTCGGGCGGGGACGGGCAACGGGGGACCCCGGCGACCAGATGGGAGAGGATCGCCTGCGGGATCTTCTGAAGGGGAACTACCTCCATGGCGGCGCCAACCTTGATGGCCTCTTTCGGCATGCCAAAGACAACGCAGCTCTCTTCGTCCTGAACGATCGTTGTCCCGCCGGCCTCCCGAATCGCCAGCAGTCCCTTGGCTCCATCGGCCCCCATACCGGTGAGCAGGACCCCGATCGCCCGGCTCCCGGCCGTTGAGGCGACCGAGTAGAAGAGGACGTCGACGCTCGGGCGCTGATGATGAACCATCGCTCCTTCTTTCACGCGGACCACGTAGTCGCCCGAGTCCTTCTGGATAATGAGATGGCGATTTCCGGGGGCGACGAGGGCCAGCCCGTTGGTGATTCGGTCGCCGTCGCGCGCCTCACGAACCTTCATCTGGCAAACCTCGTTGAGCCGTTCCGCAAAAGTCGCCGTGAAGTGCTCCGGCATGTGCTGCACGACGGTGATGCCCGGGCAGTTCTCGGGAAGACCGCGCAAGACGCTCTCAATAGCCTGGGTCCCGCCCGTCGATGCTCCGATGGCGATGATTCGGTGGTTTGTCGAAGGGGGAAGAAGGGGAGGAGTGACGGCCTTGGCCGGTTCCTCATCTCGCGCAAAGCGGGCCGAGGGGCGTGCCCCTACGGCTATACGAATCGCCCTGACAAGCTGCCGGCCCACGTCGGGAACCGAGTAACGGGAACCCGGCTTGCTGATGACCTCAACCGCGCCCAGCTGTAACGCTCGGATGGCTGACGCACTCCCTTCCGGGGTCAAAGAGCTGACGATCACGACCGGCGTTGGGTAGTGTTTCATCAGCTTAGACAGGAAGGAGAGGCCATCCATCCTCGGCATCTCGACATCCAGGGTAATGACGTCGGGATGGAGTTTGACTATCTTGTCGCGCGCCACGTACGGATCGATAGCCGTTCCCACGACTTCGATGTCGCGGTACTTGGAGAGTTCGTCCGAGAGGACTTTGCGAACGACGGCTGAATCGTCAACGATCAGGACACGTACCATGCGTTACTCTTGCGGTGCGTCGATCAAGAAAAGGAGGAGATCGGCACGCCCCTCCTCGAGCCCAACCTGAACTTCCGCTGTCGGTTTGGTGCCAGGCACAGGAAACAGCGGCTCTCCCGCGGCCATTGCTCGCGGTGTTTTCAGTTGAAATACTTCCTTCGCCCCGGCCAGCGAGGGGAGAAGGTTCCCGCAGATGATATTGGCCACTTCCCCTAAGGCGTCCCGCTGCAGCCTTTGCTCAGGCGGTTCCAGTTCCCCCATCATGTTGGCAGCCAGGACCGGCAGGACTCCCCCACACATTCGGACGACCAGTCGCCCGGTATAGGGTCCCTCGAAATCAACGCAGCCCAGGGCATCGACCGAGGCGTACTTCTGCAGGGGATCGAGGTCGGATGACGGGAACATGAAGCCCAGTTCTTCAAAAGTCAAAGCCGCCGCCCGATACAGGGCTTTTGCTATCTTGTCGTTCATCAATGACTCCCGTGGCACGCAGAATGGCTTGCCGCAGCGTTTCAGGGGTGAAAGGCTTGTGCACGAAGGCCACACCTTTCCGCTGGACATTCTCGATTCGGGTCTCGCTACTTTCGGTTGATACGACGATGATCGAAAGATCCGAGGTCTCGGGGTTCTGCCTCACTCTATCAATGAGGTCCATGCCGTCCAGAACCGGCATGTTAATGTCAATCAGGGCGAGATCCACCCAGTTCTCATCCAGAACCCGCAGCGCTTCCTCTCCATCCTTGGCCTCGTATATCTGTCCGAGAGCGACACCGCTGAGGTGCAGCGTCTTTATTACAATCGCACGCATTACCGCGCTGTCGTCTACTACCAGGACGTTCAACGCCATCTCCTACCCCCTTCGGTTACCGGTTTCCGGTTTCCAGTTACTGGCCTGGCTGACCTACTCGCAACCCGTAACCCGTAACTCGCAACCCGTAACTCGTGACCGGTAACTCGGCTACCTGTAACCGGGAACCGGCTAGAGAACCGATTCAATCCCATTGGCTTTCACTCGAACTTGCCCAGTGCTGATCTCCAGGGCGAGAGTTCGCGAATGGTGCCCGCCGACATCGTGAGCTTTCAGCAGAAGGCCGTTGCGCCAGAGCAGTTTTCTCAGGACCAGGAAGTTTCGTTTCCCGATCTCGAATCGGTCTTCGACACTGCCACTGACGTTCGCTCCGCCCGCCACTTTGATCAACAGTCTATCTCGATTCGCGCCGGCGTCATAACAGCGGTGAAACAAGAGCGGTACGCCGGTATCCACAAACATGTAAGGGTTTTCCTTCGCCTTGACCGGGTCAATCGTGGATAGCGGGAGCATGACGTGAAGAAGGCCGCCGACATGCGCCTCGGGATCATAAATGGCGATGCCCAGGCAGCTGCCGAGGGCATAGGTCACCAGGAGATCCTCCGGATCCTGCGAGATTCTCATGTCTGCGATACCCACGATATGCTTCACACCACTCCCCCCACCGCTGGCCAGTAACCGGTCCTCATTTTACGTAAACCGCGGGCTGAGCATAGTGAAACTTGTGGGGAAAAGTCGTGAGACTCTCGGAATGCCCGACAAGAAGCAACCCTCCCGGCGCCAGAAGATCCCAGAAACGCCCGACGAGCTTTTCCTGGGTCGGCTTGTCGAAGTAGATCATCACGTTTCGGCACATGATGACATCAAAGGGCCCGCGCATCGGCCACTCATCCATCAGGTTCAGTCTCGCCAGGCGGACCATGGCCTTGATGTCATCCCTGATCCCGTAACGACGGGGTTCCTTGTTTTGGCAGCACAGAAAGTACTTCTGGCGCCATAGCCCCGGCACCTCCTGAAGGCAGTCCTCTTCAAATACGGCGTCCCGTGCTTTCTGCAACATCCGGGTTGAGATGTCAGTCGCAAGAATTCGGATATCCCATCGTCTGAGATCCGAGAATTCCTCCTTGAACAGTATTGCGACCGAATACGCCTCCTCGCCGGACGAACACCCGGCACTCCAGAACCGGATTCGACAGGGCTTTTCCTTGTAGGGAGGAAGGAAGCTATCGCGCAGGTAGTCAAAGTGGTGAATTTCTCGAAAGAAACTGGTCTTGTTGGTCGTGAGGAAATCCACCATCGTCGTGATCTCAGATGGATTTGCCTCAAGGTGCTTCAGATACCCCTCGAAACTCTTCAGCCCCAGCACCCGAAGCCTCTTCGTGAGCCTCGTTTTGACGAGGCCCTCCTTACCCGGGACCAGGTTGATTCCGCACAGGCGGTAGAGCAGCGCCCGGATCTTGTCGAACTGGTCGGACGTCAGATTCGGGACCAGAAGCTCTGTATTAACGAAGAAAAGCTCAGGCTGCATGTTTATCAAAGGATGAAGGATGAAGGAAGAAGAAAAGGATGAAGGATGAAGGCTCGAAAACCGAAAGGACCCCAAAGACCTCAAAGACCCCAACGACTTAAGATTGCCTAAGTCCTTGGGGTCTTTGAGGTCTTTGGGGTCCTTTCGGTTTTCGAGCCTTCATCCTTCATCCTTCATCCTTCATCCTTTACTTCATCCTTCATCCTTCTCTTCTTAGAACTCCTGCAAAATCCCGGCATCCGTATCGTCCAGCGGGATCAGTTTGCTCGGGTCCGCAGATGCGACCGGGGGGGCCGGTTTAGCCGGGGCAGGCTTCGGCGCAGGCAGGACCCGCGCGGCTCTGGCCGGCGCTTTTGGCAATACCCTACTCGTCGCCCCGACGTTAGATGCGACAGTTGCGGCCGGAGCGAGCGCCGGGCGCTTAGGAGCTGGATTCAGATTGAGGCGATACTGGGAGAGAACGCGCTTCATCTCTTCCGCCTGGCCTGCCAGTTCCTCGGCCGCGCTGGCTGATTCTTCGGAATTCGCCGCCGTCTGCTGAGTCAGGAGATTCATTTGCTCGACCGCGCTGGTGATCTGGTCAATTCCTTCGCTTTGCTGGTCGGAGGCCGCCGCCATCTCCGCCATGACGTCGCTGACCTTCCGCACCTGCTGATTGATCTCCTCGAGATTGGAAAGTACTTCCTGGTTGATGGCTACGCCGCCCTCGGCATTCTTTACTGATTCCTCGATCAGATTGGCGGTGTTCTTGGCCGCTTCGGCGCTTCTCATGGCCAGGTTGCGGACCTCTTCCGCGACGACTGCAAATCCCTTTCCGGCATCACCGGCGCGGGCTGCTTCGACTGCGGCATTCAGAGCGAGCAGGTTGGTTTGAAAGGCGATCTCGTCGATGGTTTTGACGATTTTCGCGGTCTCGTCGCTCGAGGCCTTGATGCGATCGATAGCTGCAGAAAGCCGCCGCATGCTCTCCACACCGCGGTCCGCGCTGCGTCGGGCTCCGTCCGTGAGTCCTTTGGCCTCTTTGGCGTTTCCAGTGGCCTGCTTCGTCATGGCCGCCATCTCGCGAAGGCTGCTCGATATTTCTTCAAGCGAGCTCGCCTGGGCGGAAGCGCTTTGTGCCAGGTTATGGCTGCCGCCGCTGATCTCGCCTGCTGCAGAGGCAACTTGTTCAGCTGAAACGGCAACCTGGGAGAAGCCTTGATCCAGCCGGCTCATGGCTGCGTTGAGGGCCGTCTTGATCTTGACCAGGTCACCGCGGTAATCGGCCCTGACTCGGACGGTCAGATCCCCCTCGGATAGCGTTGTCAGGACGGCTGCTGCGTCGTTCAGGGGTGCAAGCAGTGACTCCACCGCCGTCGTGAGCGCCTGCAGAATCTCCCGGTAGCAACCCCTCGCGTCTCCGTACCCGCCGCCGCCCGCAATGCGTCCTTCGGCGGCTGACCGGCCTACGCGTTGGGCTTCGCCGGCAACGTTCCGCACGGATTCCACAATCCTCTTCAGGGAAAGGGTTAGTTCGTCGCGATCATTCTTCGGTTTGAGGTCGATCGACATGTCTCCCTCGCCGACTTTCTTCAGGACTCCCAGCATCTGCTGAAAGTCGTCGGCGAGCGAGTCGACCAGGTTGGCCAGAGTGCCGATTTCGTCTTCGCGATGGAACTTCAATCGACGGCTGGTCCGGCCCAGGATGACTTCCTGAAAAGTTGTAACCGCCTGCTCGAGCGGTTGGGAGATGGAGCGGGAGAGCAGGAATCCCAGCCCGGCTATCAAAGCGCAAACGATCAGCGTCGCCCAGAGAACCGCCGATTGGGCCGTCTCCTGCTGGGACTTCAGCTCGGTCATTTTCTCTGCAAGGCTGGAGGAGCCCGTTCCCGCATCAAGCTGGGCGATCGTTTGCCCGACGCTGTTGATCCCCGTGTAGGCGATAAAGCCTACGAAGGCGGCACAGAGAGCGACGAACAGAAAGCCGTAAAGCAGTTTCACTCCAACTCTCAAGTTGTTCATGACAGTTACCCCTCCCACACTGCCCGCTAGCCGCTGCCCGCTTCCCGAACGCTGCTAGTTAAACCGCAAGACCGAACCTCGCGTGCCAGTAATCTGCCGGCAGGGGTCAGCGGGCAGCGGGCAGCCAAAGCCTTCTATTTCCCGCCTGAACCCTGACTTCCGGCTTCCGTGGTCACTGCGGCGACCGAGCGGACATCGATGACCTCCTGACTGGAGAGCACCTTGTCGATGTCCAGTAGAAGCCTGACCCTTTCCGCTGATTTGCCGATCCCCAACAGATAGTCGGTCTGGACATCGGGGCCGAAATAGGGCGGGTCATCGATCTCCTGGGCCGCGATGTCCAGAACCTCAGACACCTTGTCGACGATGATGCCCATTTCCACGCCCTGGGCCTGCACGACGATGATGCAGGTTTCCTCCGTCTGTTCCTTGGCGTCCATGGCGAATTTCAGCCGCAGATCGACGACGGGGATCACCTTGCCGCGCAGGTTGATGACGCCGCGGATAAAGTACGGCGTCCGGGGCACACGAGTAATTGGCATCATCCCGATGATCTCGTGAACCTTGAGGATTTCGAGACCGTATTCTTCGCTTGCCAGGAAAAATGTCAGGAACTTACCCCCTGGCCCTCCGGCCTTGGGAGGCTGAGCCGAAGCCCGCTGGTACTTCGACTCCTCGGTGGGTGCCCGATTGGAGCTCTCACTCATCGCGTGTTCTCCTTCGCTTCCTTCTGAGCCTTAGCCTTGGCTCGCCTACGCTCCCGCTGTCTCCAATTCTGTCTTGTCGACGCCGCTTCCGACCTGACGAGCCAACGAAACGATTTCCATGGTATCCAGAATGAGGCCGACTCGACCGTCTCCCAGGATTGCTCCTCCCGAGATTCCCTGAATCTTCCCGAGACCACGCCCGAGAGATTTCGCCACCACTTGTTGCTGGCCCAGGAGCTCATCGACCAGAAGAGCACACCGGCGGTTCCCGTCTCCAACCACAACCAGAAGCCCCTTGGTGGGGTCCTCTACCGCGCCCTTCACCTCGAAAAGACGGTGGAGCCGGAACATCGCCATAAGATCGCCGCGCAGCATAACCAACTCGCCGCGGCCCGCCACGCTAAACAGAGCCGAGGCGCTCGGGCGAAAGCTGACTTGAATGTTCACTGTCGGAACAATGTAGTGCTCGTCGCCGACCTTGACCTGCATCCCGTCAGTGATGGCCAGCGTCAGTGGCAGTCGGAGCGAAAATTTGCAGCCGGCGCCCGGGGCGGAACTGATCTCGATACGGCCGCGCAACGCTTCCACGTTACGCCTTACCACGTCCAAACCGACTCCGCGCCCCGATACGTCCGTGATTTCCGGTGCCGTCGAAAAGCCGGGAGCGAAGATCAGGTTGTAGACGTCGACGTCGGCCAGTCCCTTGTCGGACTCAATGAGTCCCGTCTCAAGGGCGGTCTGGATGATCTTGTCCCGGTCCAGACCGCGGCCGTCATCACTCAATTCGACGACTACGTTTCCGCCGGAGTGAAAAGCCGTGACTCGGATCAGACCTGAACGCGGTTTCCCGAGTCTTTCCCGTTCGTCCGGGGGCTCAATTCCGTGGTCGACGGAATTGCGAACCATGTGGATCAGGGGATCGGTGATCAGATCCACCATGTTGCGATCGATTTCCGTGTCTTCGCCCTTGACTTCGAACTCAACCAGTTTGCCGCTCTTCCTGGACAGATCGCGGACCAGCCGGGCGGTCTTTTGGAAGGTGGCGCGGAAGGGGACCATGCGCATCGACATGCTCAGGTCCTGCAACTCGCGCACTATCTTTCCCGCGTGGCTGATTTTCTTGCTCAAATCGTGGTGAGAACCGTCATTGACGGTCGAATCCTGAGCCACCATCGACTGCGCGATCACCAGCTCACCGACCATGTCGATCAGGCGATCGAGCCTCTCGGTCCGAACACGAACCGTCGACTCGGTGCTCTTGTCGCTGCCGCCTATTCTCTGCTGCGCCCGCAGGGCTTTGGCCACGTCAGTGAGGGAGGCGGCTTTGGAGCGAACCAGCGCCACTCCGAGAGGTTCCGCCGGGCTCTTCTGCGCGGCAACCTCGTCGACCTTTTCCCGATCTACCTTGTGAGTTGCCACCAGGATGTCCCCGACCCGCATCTCGGGGCCGGGAGTTTCGACGATGGCGTCGGCAATCGGCTCGTGTTCGGCTTTCTTCAACAGCCGGAGAAGGTCCTGATAACCGCCGGGCATGACCATCGATTTGCCTCTGGTCGCCTGATCTACCTGTTCCACCAATCCCTTCAGGGTGTCGATAGACCGTAACGCCAGGTCGGCGTAGCCGCCGCCGAACTGGATCTCGCGGTTACGGACCCTGCTGAGCAGAGACTCGGCGTGATGCGCTAGTTCGGTGAGGGCTTTGAGGCCCAGAAAACCAGAGGTCCCTTTGACCGTGTGGAAGGCCCGGAAAACTGTATTGACCGCCTCCATATTTTCGGGGTCGACTTCCAGGGCAAGTAGAGCCGATTCGGCCTCCGCGATGAATTCCCGGCTCTCGGTGACGAATTCACCGAGGAGCTCGAAATCCGCATCGGCGGGGAGGACAAGCTCCGGGACGTCAGGTGCTGAGTCCGGCTCACCGGATTCGCCCAGGTCCTCCTCCGTCTCGTCCTGCCGGTTAACTTCATCGATCGTCACCGCCACCTCGAGCAGCACGGCTTCGAGGCTTTCCGTCGGCGACTTCTCCAAGGTCAACAGCTTGTCAGCGGCTTCCGCCAAAAGAGACGCGATTTCGGAATTCGAATGACTACCGGCTATCTCATGCAGGGCCTGCCCAAGCTTCGTGCAGCCGGACAGATTCTCACGATCAATCTGAACCAGGAGAGCGGCGATGTCGTGCAGTGTCATTCTGCTGTCAGCTGGAGTTGAATCGGACGACGCGCCAGCCGGGAGATCAAGCGCCTCCTGTCCAGTTTCCGCCAGCGCATCGAGGTGGCGGCGAAGAGCTTGGACACATTCTCCAAGGAGCGTGAGATTCTCCTGAGAGACGTTCGCAGGATCGAGCTTCAAGCGGTCGAGCACGAGCTGCCCCGCATCCGCCGCCCTTCCGATCTTTCTAAGCTGAGCCTCTTCAGCGTTGCGCTTGATGGACTGAAGTGAGGTCGAGAACTGCGAGATGAGTTCCTCTGTGGGAGGACCGGATGTCAAGACTACGAGCCGCTCCTCCGAGGTCGAAAGCTCCCTCTGGGTCTCTAGCAGGAACCCCTCGATCATTTCGTTCATAGCTCGCCCTCGTCCTGGCGGTGTTGGGAAACCGTCCATCTCTTGACGGTGCTCAGTATATGTATTCGAGAAAAAAAGCGCTAGATGAATTGAAGGATGAAGGATGAAGGATGAAGGATGAAGAAAAGGATGAAGGATGAAGGATGAAGGATGAAGGATGAAGAAGAAAGGATGAAGAGGAAAGGATGAAGGATGAAGGATGAAGGGCTACTTCGCTTTGACTTTCTTGACAACCGTAACGAAGATCGCAGTAAGCTCTTCTGCTTCTGCGTGGACCGGTCCCAGCCTGTCTGGGTTCGCCAGCTGTGCTTCACAGAGCAGTTCCAGCCAATAGGCCGTTTCGTCCAATTCCTGTAGACCACCTTCCATCTTGCTGACGAAATCGGCATCGGACTTGGCCCTTCGAGCTTCCCGATAATGAGCCCCCACCGATGTCCCGGAACGCAGCATTTGCTTGCCCAGCACCTAAGGCCTCAGCGGCCTTCGGCAGACTGCAGTACAGCTGAATTATGCTTAACGCAAAAGACTTTGTCCTGTGGCCCAAATCCGCCGGTGTTTCTTCATCCTTCATCCTTCATCCTTTCCGCGCGGCGTGCGCCAAGTCCGCCGGTGTTTCTTCATCCTTCATCCTTCATCCTTTTCTTCATCCTTTCCGCGCGCTTTCCAGCGCAAGACCGGCGTGCGCGCGGCGCGCGTTTCGTCGAGGCGAGCCACCTTCGCCGACGTCGGTGCGCCGGTGACTTTCGCGGGCTCTTCGACTGTCTCCCGGTGGATCTGGATCATCGCCTCGATGAACTCGTCCAGTTCACCCTTGCCGGCACTCTCGGTAGGCTCAATCATCAGGGCCCCGTGAACGATCAGCGGGAAATAGACGGTTGGGGGATGGAAACCGAGGTCAATCAGACGTTTGGCGATATCCAGCGTCTTCACTCCCTGCCGTTCCTGACGCTTGTCTGAAAACACCACCTCGTGAAGCGAGGGAGTATCGTAAGGAAGATCGTAATGATCAGCCAGACGCTTTCGGATGTAATTGGCGTTCAGCACCGCGGTTTCCGAAATCTGCTTCAGCCCGTCTCCTCCGCAGCTGAGGATGTAGGCCAGCGCTCGCACCATCATGCCGAAATTTCCAAAGAAGGCATGAAGCCTCCCGATCGTCTGGGGGCGATCGAAATCCAAACGGAACTTGTCGCCGTCTTTCGCCACGATGGGGACAGGCAGAAACGGAATCAGGGATTCCTGGCAGGCGACCGGCCCGCTTCCCGGTCCGCCGCCGCCGTGCGGGGTGGAAAAGGTCTTGTGGAGGTTCAGGTGGAGCACGTCAATGCCCATGTCCCCTGGTCGGGTCTGGCCCAGCAGCGCGTTGAAATTCGCACCGTCCATGTAAAGGAGAGCCCCGGCCTCATGAACAATCCGCCCAATCTCTTGGATTCGGCTTTCGAAGATCCCGAGCGTGTTCGGATTGGTCAGCATCAGGCAGGCGACCTCGTCCGACATCTTCTCCTTCAGGCTCGTCAAATCGATCTGTCCGGTTTGGTCGGAGGGGATGGCTTTTACCTCGTATCCCGAGATCGTGGCACTCGCTGGATTAGTCCCATGCGCCGAATCGGGGATCAGGACGTATTTGCGCGGTTTGTTGCGAGCGGCATGGTAAGCGCGCACCATGAGAATCCCGGTCAACTCACCCTGGGAGCCCGCCGCCGGCTGCAAAGTCACACCGGCCATCCCGGTGATCTCTTTGAGCAACTCCTGCAGCCGGTACAGGATCTTCAGATTCCCCTGAGCCAGCGGAGCATTCAGAAGTGGATGGACGGTCGCGAGGCCCGGAATCCTCGCGACCCGCTCATTCAGCTTCGGGTTGTACTTCATGGTGCAGGAGCCGAGTGGGTACAAGCCCAGGTCGACGTGGTAGTTCCAGGTTGAGAGCCTGGTGTAATGCCGGATCAGCTCGACTTCGCTGATTTCGGGGAAACCCGGAATGTCCGATCGGATGAGCTTCGGGTCGACGATTTGATCGAGCGCCACCTCCTCTACATCCAGAGGAGGAAGGGAATAGGCGCTCTTTCCCGGCGCCGATTGCTCGAAGACGAGGGGTTCATTCAGGTTGACGACTATGTTGGTGCGGTTCATATGCTTTGGGTTCTGAGTTCTGGGTTAAAGGGTTCTGGGTTCTGGGTTCTGGGTTAAAGGGTTCTGAGTTCTGAGTTCTGGGTTCTGGGTTCTGAGTTCTGGGTTAAAGGTTCCGGGTTAAAGGGTTCTGGGTTCTGGGTTCCGAGCTTCGATCCCTTTTCAACTCAGAACCTTGAACCCCGAACCCTCTAACCCAGAACCCTCTAACCCCGAACCCTCTAACCCCGAACCCGTTAACCCAGAACCCGCTAACCCAGAACCCAGAACCCTGTCCTATCCTTTGAAAATGCGGGCGAACTCATCCATCTGGGTTCGACTGACTTGCTCGGTCACACAAACGACCATCTGGTCGGCCCGCTCCGCGTAATAGCGGCCCAGTGGGAGCCCTCCGATTATGCCCTGTTCGGCCAGTCTTTCGTTGATCCGTTCCGGGCTTTCCGGACACCGGACCGTAAATTCGTTGAAAAAAGGTCCGCTGAATACCAGGTGATCGGCCAGGAGCGAACGCAGGTAATGCGCCTTGCGGAGGTTCTGCTCGGCCAGTTCACGCAGTCCTTTTCGTCCGAGTGTCGCCAGGAAAACGGCGCACATCAGGGCACACAGTCCCTGGTTGGTGCAGATATTCGAGGTGGCTTTCTCACGCCGGATATGCTGCTCTCGGGTAGAAAGCGTCAAGACAAAGCCCCGGCGGCCCTGGCTGTCGACGGTCTCGCCCACGACTCGGCCCGGCATCTGTCGCTTGTACTGATCCCGGCAGGCGAAAAGTCCCAGGTAGGGACCGCCAAAACCGAGCGGGATGCCGAAGGATTGACCCTCACCGGCCACAATGTCGGCCCCCAGGTCCCCGGGAGGCTGCAGCAGGCCAAGGGATAGAGCTTCGGTCACGGCGACGACCAAGACTCCGCCCGCCGCCTTCACCACCTGTGCGAGAGCCGCAATGTCTTCCACGACTCCGAAGAAGTTAGGCGACTGGATGATAACCGAGCCGCAATTCTCGCCGATTTGGGCCTCAAGCGAATCCCGGTCTATCCGGCCGTCGGGAGCCTGGCGCAGCTCTTCCAGCTGGAAGTTGAGGTTGCGGACGTAGGTCTCGAGAACGCGGCGATACTCCGGGTGAAGACTGGGAGACACCAGGATGCACTTCCTCCCGGTCACGCGCGCCGCCATGAGCGCCGCTTCCGCCGTCGCGCTGCTTCCGTCGTAGAGACTGGCGTTGGCCACGTCCAGCCCGGTCAGCTGGCTGATCATCGTCTGGTACTCGAAGATCGACTGCAGGGTTCCCTGGCTGATCTCCGGCTGATAGGGGGTATAGGCGGTATAAAACTCAGATCGTGAAATGATCGAATCGATAACTGTCGGTACGAAGTGGTTATATGCGCCGGCTCCCAGGAAGCAGGCATTCGACTGCGCCGACGTATTCTCTCGGGCCAGAGTCTCAAAGTAGTTCACCACTTCGGTCTCGGACATCGCGGAAGGCACGTCAAGCGGTCGGGTCAGGCGCACGGCGGCCGGGATGCTGCGGAAAAGTTCGTCCGCACTGCCGAGCCCGAGCACGTCGAGCATCTGTTTTCGTTCTTCCGGCGTTAACGAGATGTAGCGCATCCTACTCTCCCACTTCTTCTGCGAGATATCGTTGATAGTCCTGTGCGGACATCAAGGTGTGTAACTCAGTGGTGTCGTCCAGATGCATCCGGATAATCCAACCCTTTCCATAGGGATCTTGATTGAGGATTTCGGGAGAATCGGCCAGCACAGTGTTCACTTCCACTACCCGGCCGCTCGCAGGGGCGTAGATCTCCGAGACAGCTTTCACCGATTCCACTGAGCCAAAAGCCTCCTCAGCGGCAATTGCGCTGCCTGATTCAGGCAGTTCCACATAAACGACGTCGCCCAGTTCCTTCTGCGCGTGATCGGTGATTCCGACCGTGCCGACCTCGTCCTTGACCGAAATCCATTCGTGCTCTCTGGTGTAGAACAGCTGCTCTGGGATGTTCATGACGGTTTCCTTTCTGATTCCTCTCCCGCTGCTCGGACGCTCTATTTCCGCCGGTAAAACGGTGTCTCCACGACTTGGGCCGCCAGCCGTTTGCCCCGCACGTCGACGCTCAGTCGGCCACCCGGAGCCGTACGTTCGACCGGCAAGTACGTGAGGCCTATGCTTTTCCCAAGCGACGGCGAATAACTCCCGCTCGTCACCTGTCCTACCGGCTGGTCGTCGATCCAGACGGGAA
>RPQK01000076.1 GCA_003819755.1 Acidobacteriota bacterium
ATTTCCTCCATTCCCTGAGAGCTGACGATCTCAAAGGATGGAAAGCCGCGATCGGGAACTTCCAGCTCGACCATCCGGCTGTCCAGTTTCCCGGCCCGCAGCTGTTGCCGCAACTTTTCCCGCGCCTTTTTAAGTTCATCGCCTTCCTGCGGGTTCTGTTCCTTGCTGCCATTCCGCTTCCTGGATTTCTTGTTCGGCGGAAGCAAGAGATCGAGAAGCCGCTCCTCCGCATGTTTTTCGGCTTTCTCTTCCACCTGTGCGGCCTTTTCCTGCCGGACCATCTCCACAGAGATCTCCGCCAGGTCGCGAATCAGGGATTCGACATCACGGCCGACATATCCAACCTCGGTGAATTTGCTAGCCTCGATCTTTATAAAAGGCGAGTTGGCGAGCCGAGCCAGGCGCCGGGCGATCTCCGTCTTGCCGACGCCGGTCGAGCCAATCATGATGATGTTCTTGGGCTGAACCTCCTCGGCCATCTCGGGATCGAGCTTCTGACGCCGGATCCGGTTGCGAAGAGCAACGGAAACGGCGCGTTTTGCCCGCCGCTGGCCGACGACGTATTTATCAAGTTCCTGGACTATCTGCCGGGGGGTCATGTCGTCCAGATTTTGAACGGCTTCTTCCGGCTCGGTGTTTGTTTGGGACATCCTCATTTTGGGAAAAGAGCGATTCTACAACACTTCAATGGTGATGGTCGAATTGGTGAAGACGCAAATCTCGGAGGCAATTTTGAGAGACTCTTCGGCAATCTCCCGGGGCGTCTTCTCGGTATAGCGCGCCAGGGCACGGGCGGCGGCCAAGGCGTAAGGCCCTCCGGACCCGATTGCAATAATGCCGTCGTCCGGTTCCATCAGATCCCCATTGCCGGAAATAAGGAAGGAAACTTTCTTATCGGTGACAATCAGCAACGCTTCGAGATGCCTGAGGATTTTGTCGGTACGCCAGTCTTTGGCTAGTTCGACGGCAGCCCGGGAGAGATTTCCATGCGACTGTTCCAGCTTGCTTTCAAAACGGGCAAAAAGCGCGAAGGCATCCGCGGTTGAGCCGGCAAACCCCGCCACCACCTTTCCTTCATGGAGCGTCCTGATTTTCTTCGCGTTGCTTTTGAGGACGGTATCTCCCTGACTGACCTGTCCGTCGCCTGCGACCGCTACATCATCACCCCTGCGAACCAGTATGATAGTTGTTCCCCGCAGGCCTTTCATGGTTCGTAAAGTATAATATAAGCTTCGCATAGCGCGCAAAACGGTGTCCGTTCAGCGTTCACCTTTGACCGTTCACCGTTGCGCGTTCAGCGTAAAGGTGAGAATGGAGTACTGAGCAGGGAGCTCGAACGGTGATTCTCGAACGCTGAGGTGAACTTTGAACGGTCCTTCATGAACCACGAAACGGACTTCGTGATTATTGGCAGCGGGGTCGCGGGCCTTCGGGCTGCGGTCGAACTGTCCTCGCGCGGGCGCGTCCTTATCCTCACAAAATCACGTGCTGACGAGTCGAACACCGAGTACGCGCAAGGCGGGGTGGCCGTTGCCATGAGCGATGAGGACCAGATCGGACTCCACTACCAGGACACGATTCGGGCGGGCGACGGCCTGTGCAACGGAGCCGCGGTGCGACTCCTGGTCGAAGAGGGGCCGGCCAGGATTCTTGAGTTGATCGAATGGGGAACCCAGTTCGACCGCGAAGGCGCGAAGCTGTCGTTTACCCGTGAAGCGGCGCACAGCCGCCGGCGCGTCCTTCACGCGAAAGGCGATGCGACCGGCCGGGAGATCAACCGGACTCTCCTCAAGAAGGTGCGAAGCCTGCCGGAGGTCACCCTCGTTCCCTACGCTTTTGCTCTCCGCCTTGAAATATCTGGCGACCGGTGCGAAGGAGTTTCCTATCTGACCAGGGGTGAGGACGGTACTCACGAGGTGGGCGCCGGTGCAGTGCTGTTGGCAACCGGGGGAATCGGGGCAACGTACCGTGATACAACTAACCCCGACATAGCGACCGGAGACGGCCACGCCCTGGCTTTCAGAGCCGGCGCGGCGCTGGCCGACATGGAATTTGTTCAGTTCCACCCGACCGCCCTGAAGCTTGCCACCGCCCCCCGTTTTCTGCTGTCAGAGGCAATGCGGGGAGAGGGTGGGAAGCTGCGAAATGCGGAGGGCGATATTTTCATGTCCCGATACCACCACCTGGCCGAGCTTGCTCCCCGGGACGTCGTCTCGCGAGCGATCTTCAGTGAGGCAAGCCGGACCGGAAGTGACGTGGTGTACCTCGATCTGACTCACCTGCCGTCAGGCTTCGTGGAGCAGCGGTTCCCGGGCATCTATGCCACCTGCATGAAGTTCGGGCTGGACATAGCTCGGCAACCCATTCCCGTCTTTCCGGCCGCTCACTACATGATGGGCGGAGTCCTGACCGATATGCACGGCAGGACCACCGTGAGGGGACTGTTCGCAGCCGGAGAGGTCGCCTGCACGGGGGTCCACGGGGCCAATCGGTTGGCCAGCAATTCACTGCTGGAAGGGCTGGTCTACGGCGCCCGCGCCGGCTGTGCGATGGCGGCTTCTCCCAGGAAAGCGTACACCCCTCGCTTCACTGACCTCTGTTCGGTGGCCTGGGAGCAGAATGAGACGGATTCAGCGCCGCCCGAACAGGAGCTCCGGCAGACTATGAGCGAGTTCGTCGGCATTGTCCGCCATGAACAGGGACTGCGTGAGGCGGCTGATCGTTTCGCTGCAACCCCCTTTGGCCGAGGCCAGGATCAATCGGCCCAGGAGGTAAACAACAAACTGATCAACGCGAGATTAGTAACCGGCGCCGCCTTGTACCGTCTCGAAAGCCGCGGTGCTCATTACCGGTCGGATTACCCTCACAGGAACGACTCCCAGTGGAAAAAGCGGCTGGTAGCGTGCTACGATCTCCCCGGACGGCGAGTACGGTATTCGACGGCGGAAATTGGAGGAACACGGGAAACCTGACGGTTGCGAATTGCGGATTGCTGAATTGAAATTGACGCTTCAAGCAATCGCAATCCGGCTCTTGACGGCCCTCGCAATTCGCAATCCCCAATTCGCAATCCGCAAGTGATCGAGGAGGGCTAGACTGTGTCATTCGTAAAGCACTTAGAATGCTCTCGTTGCGGCCACAACATTCCGAAGATCGAAACGCGGGGTGTTTGCCCGCTTTGCCAATCCCCCCTGCTGGTCCGCTACAACCTTCACCAGGTCAAGCGTCACGTCAAGAAAACCACTTTGCTGGATCGGCCTACCGACATGTGGCGCTATCTGGAAGTGATGCCGGTCGATGCCGATGAGGACATCATTTCGCTGGGTGAAGGGTACACTCCCTTGCTTCCCCTTTCACGTCTCGGCAAGTCAGCCCGGCTCCGAAACCTCTGGGTGAAAGATGAGTCGGTCAACCCGACCGGCACCTTCAAAGCCCGCGGCCTTTCGGCGGCTGTCTCGATGGCACGGAAGCTGGGATTTAAGAAGCTGGCTATCCCTTCGGCAGGTAACGCCGGAGGAGCGTTGGCAGCCTACGGGGCGCGAGCGGGGCTTGAGGTCTTCGTTGTCATGCCGGTCGATACTCCCTCTGCCAACGTGATGGAGTGCCGGATGACCGGGGCTCGGGTAGAGCTCGTTGACGGGCTGATCGGTGACGCGGCCAAACGCGTAAACGAGTTGCAGGCCGCGGAGGGCTGGTTCGATGTGTCGACTCTGAAAGAGCCGTACCGGCTGGAGGGGAAGAAGATCCTCGGCTATGAGATCGTTGAGCAGTTCCGATGGAAAGTCCCCGACGTAATCGTCTCCCCGGTCGGCGGCGGCATGGCTCTCATCGGCATCTGGAAAGCGCTCCAGGAAATGGAGGAGCTGGGCTGGATCACTTCCCAGAGGCCTCGCATGGTAGCCGTGCAGTCCGAAGGCTGCGCCCCGATCGTCAAGGCCTTTCGTGAAGCCGCCACAACCGCCGAACCATGGGTTCGCCCCGTGACCTTCGCGTCCGGGATCCGCATTCCGAAGCCTTTCGGGGATACCCTCATCCTGCAGGCGTTGCGCGAAAGCCGCGGTCACGCGCTCGCGGTCTCCGACGAGAGCATTTATTCAGCGGTCCAGCAGATCAGCCGTGAAGAAGGGCTGTTCATTTGCCCGGAAGGAGCCGCCGGGTGGGCGGCGATTCGGCACCTGAGCGAGACCGGATGGATCAACCCCGACGAGACGGTCGTTCTCCTCAATACGGGGGCCGGCCTGAAGTACATTGACGCGCTGAACCGGTTTGCGAAGGAGCACCAACCGGTCGGT
Source organism: Acidobacteriota bacterium (assembly GCA_003819755.1). Lineage (GTDB taxonomy): Bacteria > Acidobacteriota > UBA6911 > RPQK01 > RPQK01 > RPQK01. The sequence goes on from RPQK01000076.1 coordinate 4,293, forward strand.
GCTGGAAGTGAAAAGCGTTAGATTTTTTTACAACTTTGGAATATCACGTGCATCATAGCTATTGTCGGGCAACATGAGGCGGGACGGCGCTTCTCTCCTCCTTAGAGGTCCTGACAGGACACCCCAAAAGCCGTCTCGCCTCGCCCGGCACGAACGAACGAACGGAGCAAAGGGCACGAAGCAATTCGTGCCCTTTTTTTGTTTTGGCTTTGGCGGGGGAGCGAAGATAAGGGAAACCGCGGATCACGCGGATAAACGCGGATAACGCGGATAGGCTATCCGCGTTATCCGCGTTTATCCGCGTGATCCGCGGTTTCCCTTATCTTCGCCCGCCCGCCAGCCGGCTGGCTTCGCCGATCAGCCTGACGAACTCCGACCGATAGCCCTGGGGATCGAACTGCCGGCTGGTGTCGGCGATTTCCATCATCGACTGGAAGGTTGCCGAGCCTTTGAAAGGTGAGTTGCGCAGGATCATCCCGAACCCGGCGACGGCAGCCGCGAATCGGAAATCATCCGAGGCGTGGGCGAACGTCCCAAGCCGATCCACGACCGGAACCTCCAGCTTCCGACTGGTCTCCTCGTTCGGCAGCTTGTAGCGGAGTTTCACCGTCAGCAGTTCTCCCCGCGCCGTGGCGGCCGCGGTTTTCCTCTGGTACTTCAACGGCTCGCCTTGAGGCAGATCCACCGGCACACCAATCGGGACAACCTCATACAAGGCTGTCACCGTGTGCCCCGCGCCGATCTCTCCGGCGTCCTTGCGATCGTCGTCGAAATCCTGGTGCGCCATGACCCGGTTCTCGTACCCGATCAGACGGTAGGCCGTCACTTCCAGCGGATTGAACTCCACCTGGATCTTCACGTCTTTTGCAATCGTGACCAGGGTGCCGCCCATCTGCTCGACCAGCACCTTTCGGGCTTCGTCGAGGCTGTCGATATAGGCATAATTCCCGTTCCCTTTGTCGGCAAGCTTCTCCAGCATGGAGTCCTTGTAGTTGCCCATGCCGAAACCCAGAGCCGTCAAGTACACGCCCCTGGCGGCCTGCTGCTGAACTTCCCGGACCAGTTCACCCTGGTTGGTCACTCCGACATTGAAGTCGCCATCGGTTGCCAGGATGACCCGGTTGATTCCGTTTGACTTAAGGTTCGCCAGGGCTTCCCGGTAAGCGAGCTGGATGCCGGCGCCGCCGTTGGTCGAGCCGCCAGCCTGCAGCTGGTCCAGTGCGTCCAGGATTCGCTGTTTCTCGGCGCCGGAGGTCGAGGGGAGCACCAAGCCAGAAGCACCGGCATAGACGACCATCGCAACCCGGTCCCTCGACTCCAGTTTCTCGATCAATAACCGCATCGCCTGCTTGACCAGCGGCAGTTTCACCGGCGAGTCCATGGAGCCGGAAACATCGAGTAGAAACACCAGGTTGGCGGCCGGTCTTTCAGCCGGCGGCAATTCCCGTCCTTTCAAGGCCACGCGGACCAGCCGGTGGGCGGGCGCCCAAGGGGCCTGCGCCACTTCCGTGTTGACCGCGAAGGGCGTCCGGTCATGAGACGGCTCGTAGTCGTAAGGGAAGTAGTTGATCATCTCCTCGATCCGGACCGCATCGGGGGGTGGCAATCGACCCTCGCGCAGGAAGCGCCGGAGGTTCGAGTACGAGGCGGTGTCCACGTCGATCGAGAAGGTGGAAAGCGGGTCCTTCGCGACCGCCGTCATCTCGTTATCCGCCTGGTAGTCGTAGGACTCGGTGTTGAACTCCTCGTCTTTCTCCGGGATTCGGGCTCGCGACGGCGCGATTTCGGTCCTTATTCCACCGGGAGCAGGACCAAGAACACCGCCGACAACTCCGCCGGGCACGCCGCCGAAGCTCTTTTCCCGAGGCGCCTGGGCGGGCGGTGGAGCAAGCCGACCCGCCTTGGGTCCCTCGAAGTAGAATGTGCTGGACTCTTGCTGCACGGCCCCGGACTGCAGCGCCAGCTGGACCTCCCGCGTCTTTCCCTCTTCAGCTCGCACCGGTCCTACCTGGTTTGGCGTAAACCCCGATTTCACGGCTTGGATCTTGTACTCGCCTTCAGGTAGCGGCGGAACCGCAAACTGACCTCGAGTATCGGTCAGAGTGGATTGCAGCGTGTTCGATTTTTGGGACGCCACCATCACGGAAGCGCCCGGGAGAGGCGCGCCCGTGTGGTCCGTCACTTTGCCCTTGAAAGCGGGAACGGCGGAAGCCATCTCGCTCCGGTTGACGGCTTCCACCTTGTCGATTGCAGACGTTCCGCCGGTAGCCCCCGTTCGGCTTAAGGCATCCCGCTTTTCTTCCTGCTTTTCTTCCTGCTCCTGGAGGATGATTACGTCTCCCGGCAAAGCCATTCCGCCCTGTCTTCCGGCCGCCGGCTGTTGTGCCATCTCCTTCTGCATCTGTTCCTGGACCGGCGAAACCGCCGTCGGCCGCTTGGCCACATCCCACGAAAGAACGAGTACGACGACGAAGCAAGCTGCTGCTGCCAGCGCGCCTGCCCAGCGCAGGGAAATCGTCTGTTTCGGGCGCTGCAAGGCAGGGCTGGCCGCGACACCCAGTCTGGGTTTTTCGAACTCCGCATGGAGCTCACTGCGACGCTCCGCCCCCAAAGCCATGACGGGCTCCGCAGCCAGAGCTTCGCCGACGTCTTCCATGGTCGCCTGCAGTTCTTCGAGTTCTCGCCGGGCGCTCTCAGAGTTGCTCAGGATCTCGGCGATCTGCTTGCGGCGCTCATCGTCAAGCTCGTCAAGCAAAAAAGCCGTCAGTTCATGTTCTTGATAATCTTTCTTCATTTGACCCTCCTCAAGACTCGCTCTCTGGGAGGCGCCTCCACCGAAAGTCGCTCTTTTATATTTTTCAAACCCGTGTGAATCAGGAATCCGACGTTTGTCACGGAGAGACCCGTGACAGAGCTGATCTCTTTGTAACTCAGGTCGTGCTGGAACTTTAGAGCAACGACCTCGCGCTGATTGGCCGGAAGGGTTTCGAGAAGCTCCAGAATCAACGCCAGCTTCTCCTTCCTCTCGAGCAAGTCGCCGGGGCTTTCATGCCCGTCCGGCATCCGGTTCTCCATTTCCGTAATGGGACAATCCGGATGCCGGCCCTTGATAATGTCCAGCGCCCGGTTGCGACAGACCCGGAAGAGCCAGGGGACGACGTGGTCCTCCACCGCCCCGGGGCCCTGCCGGCACAGCGTCACGAAAGTGTCTTGAACCACATCCCGCGCAACTTCGACATCGCCGGTCAGCCGGCAGGCATACCGGACCAAGGCTGTCTCGTGCTGCTCAAGGATCGACTTCAGCCAATCGCTCCAGGAATTCTCCGGTTTGGCCATCATGATTTCTCCGCGCTCGATCCCAATTCTCACACTGATAATAACGATGCGGGCGCGATTTTCTTAGATGAGTCTTATCCACGAATTACCCGAATTGACACGAATTGAGCGCTGCACGTTGTGCGATTGCACCGCTCAATTCGTGTCAGTTCGGGTAATTCGTGGATAACGGGCCCGAGCGAGTGGCATCGCTCACACGTGTCATACTTTCCTGTCATGATAAAACCCTCTTCGCAACATCTATGCTGAAGTTTGAGTCGCTGGAGATCATTGGCTTTAAGTCCTTCGCCGAGAAGACGCGAGTTGCTTTTGATGACAAAGTGACGTGCGTCGTCGGCCCGAACGGGTGCGGGAAGTCGAACCTTTCGGATGCGATTGCCTGGGTGCTCGGGGCTCAAAATGCCCGCACTCTGCGCAGCGAGAAAATGGAGGATGTGATCTTCAACGGCACCGCGGCCCGAAAGCCGTCAGGAGTGGCCGAAATCACGCTGACGGTCCAGAGGACCGACGAGAAGCCCATTTTCCTGGACGGCACGGAACTGACCGAGGACCGGCTGGAAGTCACACGGAAGCTGTATCGATCCGGTGAGAGTATTTACCTGATCAATCAACGCCGTTGTCGGCTTAAGGACATTCACGAGTTCCTCGAATCCGCCGACCTTGGTTTGGCTTCATACGCCCTCATAGCCCAGGGAAATATCGAGTCATTCCTCAGTTCGAAACCCATGGATCGCCGATCGATCATCGAAGAGGCAGCCGGCATCCTTGGGTACAAGAGCCGTCGAAAAAGTGCCGAGCTGAAGCTTGAGCTGGCGCAGCAGAACCTGCTTCGGGTCAATGACATCGTCGCCGAGGTGGAGCGCCAGCTGCGCTCCCTGAAAAGGCAGGCGGCCAAGGCCCGCCGTTACCGGGAGCTGAAGGAAGAACTGCGCGAAGTCCAGCGGCGCAAATTCGCATTCGAAGCACGTGACCTCAAGCAGCGGCTCGAAATGGGCCGAGTTGAAGCGGAAAGCCTGCATGTCCAGGAGGAGACGCTCAAGGAGAAGCTCCATCAGTGCCAGGAGACCTACCGGGCCAGGATGGGAAACCGGGATCGCATCGAGAAACGCCTGACCGAAGTAAGACAGGCTCTTTCGGCGGCTCACCTCGAGGTCGACCGATCCGCGAACTCGATTCAGTACCACCAGGACCAGGTGACGAGCCTGACAAAGAGGATCGGAATCGCGGCCGGCGAACAGCAGAATCTCGACCGGGCCCTGAAGGACGTATCCGAGGAGCTCGCGCGTTTCCGCGAGGAGGAACTGCGACTCCGAGGCGACGAACAACAGGTCGACCAGGTTATCCAAAAACACCGGGAACAGGTGGCCAGATACACGGGCGAGGTTCAACAAAGCGAGCGCAAACTCGAGGGGCTGCGCAGTGATTACCTGAAGCTCGCAGCCGAATCATCTTCACTCCGCAACTCGATCGAGCAGATTCAACAACGACGGGCGGCGGCCGCCAGCCGGCGGGCACGCCTTGAAAAAGAACACGCTGCGCTAACCCTGCAACTGTCCGAGAACCAAAACCAGCGCGACAGTCTCCGCCGCATCACGGAGGAAAAGCAGAAACAACTGGACACGTTCCGGGCCACATTAAGCGAGCAGGAACAACGCCGGGAGGAGCTGAACGAACAGCTGGCGATGACCAGGGCGGAGATCTCCGAATTGCAGCGCCAGGCGATCGCATGCCGGGAGCGGCTGGAATCGCTGCATGAGATTGAGCTCAGCCACTCCCAGTACAGCGAGGGGGTCCAGAAGTTCCTGAACCATTTGCAGCAGAGCCGAGCGCTCTCGACCTCGGGAACCCTTGCGGAATCGATTGAAGCAGAACCCGAGTACGAGCGGCTGGTTGAAGAAGTGCTCGACGAAGAGCTCGAGTACGTGCTGGTGGACTCGCTGGATGAAGCGGCACGCGGCGTAGTCGAGTTGAAGAATCTGAAAGGCGGAAAGTGCACTTTCCTGACCCTCCGTTCCACGAACGGATTTGGAAAGGAACTCGCCAGGGGAGAGGAAGTCGCGCCGAATAAGAGCGAGGGCATCCACGGCAGCCTGGTTCACCTCCTGCAGATGGCGCCTGAGGTTGAGCAGGCGTTCAAACGGGTCCTCCCTGAGAGAGCCGGTTCGGTCGTCGTGTCGGATCTCGATCGCGCCTTCCAACTGGCTCATTCCTATCCGGAGAACAGTTTCCTTACCCTCGACGGCGAAGTCCTTACTCCTCGAGGGCTGCTTTCGGCAACGGCCGTTCAGTCAAAGAAACTCGGTCTCCTTGCCCTGAAGCGCCAGAAGAAGGAGCTCGAGAAGAAGCAGGCTCATGTCACCAAGTTGCTCCTGGAGTGCCAAAAGATAGAGGAGAGAACCAAGAACGAACACGAAGCCGTGACCGGTGTCTGCTCCTCGGTTCAGGAACAGATCTACAAAATCGAGAAGGAGAACATTGCGCTGACGCATCAGGGACAACAGGCCGAGAACGAGCAAAGAAGGCTCGAACAGGCGGCCCGAGTCCTGGGCGAGGAAGCGCGGCAGATCGAGGAAGAGGACGCCGGGCAGATCGAACTGGGAGGCCGATTCGAGGAAGAGCTGCGCGAGAAGACGAGCCGGCAAAGCGAGGTGGAACGTCTCGGGCTCGAGGCCCAGGCGGCTCTTCAACAGCTGCGCAACGAAGCCGCGAGGGCGCAGGAACAGTTCCACATCGTGAGCACCGACAAGAAGGTAATGGGAGAGCGGCGAGCCGCCCTGCAAAGAACCTTGCAGCGAGTCGAAGAGCAAAGACTGTCCCTTGAAGCCAGGGCCAAAGCCAGCCTCCAGTCGAAAGCGCAGGATCAGGAACGGGTGACCAGCCTGAATGAGGAACTCAAGAAGCTGGAATCGCGGCTGGAACAATCCCAGCAAAGCGAAAATCGCTTGAAGCTCGACCTTCAGGGCATCGAAACTGAGTACGAAGACTGGAAACGAGGCCAGCCGGAGATCGAGCAGGAGCTCTCGGGATTGCGCGATTCGACCGCCGCGCTCCAGGAGCAGAGAACCAAGTGTGAGATCGAAAGGGCCAGGCTCGAGACTCAGCTGGAAAACACGAGAGCACAATGCCTCGAGCAACTTCAGCAGACCCCCGAAGAAGTTATGGACGGAGTCCCGGCCGAACAGGGCTCGCTCGAGGAAGTCCTGGCCGCTTACAACGATCTCCGCAGCCGCCTCGAGGAGTTCGGCCCCATCAACATGACCGCCCTTGAGGAATACCAGGAGAACGAAACCCGATTCAACTTCCTGGTCCAGCAGAAGCAGGACATTGAGCTCTCGATAGCGGACACCACCCGGGCCATCCAGGAAATTAACCGGCGCAGCCGCGAAAAATTCGGCGAGGCCTTCCAAGCGGTGAATGAGAACTTCAAGCAGGTTTTTCTGAAGCTCTTCGGCGGCGGGGATTGCGGGATTCAGTTGATCGGTGAGGAAGACCTCCTCGAAAGCGGAATCGACATCTACGCCCAGCCGCCAGGCAAGAAGGTTCAGAACATCATGCTACTGTCGGGCGGCGAGAAAGCAATGACGGTACTGGCTCTCCTGGTTGCGCTTTTCAACTACCGCCCGAGCCAATACTGTGTCCTCGATGAGGTAGACGCGCCCCTGGACGATGCCAACGTCGGCCGGTTTACAGGCCTGGTCAAAGAGATGTCACAGAAAACCCAGTTCATCATCATTACGCACAACAAGCGGACCATGGAGACTGCCAACTACATCTATGGTGTCACCATGGAAGAGCCGGGCGTCTCCCAGGTGGTTTCCGTAAAGTTTTGAAAAACGCCGCACTCCTCTAATAAACCCTCCTTCCCATTCGTTAAGAGAGTATCGGAGGGCTTCGCCATGAAGAAGCGTATCGCTATTCTTCTGGGATTTCTGGCTTTCGGGTTAGTCGGGTACATCGGCGGGCAGGCTAAAGAGCCGCCCAATGCTCTACTGCTACAGCAGCTTCAAGCACAGCTTGACACCCTGGCGAGGGCGCAGGCCGGCAGGGCTGACTGCGCTTGCATTCGAGTGGCAAAAGGCAGTCGGGAAATCGAAATCGGCGGGATTCAGTTCTACCTGGTCCCGGTGGCGGGATCCGGAGCACCCGGACAGCCGTAAGCGCACCATTCCTCAAACAGAGCCGCGCAGCGCTTTTTCGCGGAGCGCGTCGGACACGAGGGTCAAGCAGAATCTGTTCGCAGTTCCGCCTTTAGGCGGCCAGTTAAGACGTTACTGTTGCTTGGCCTGGCGGCTCTTAACTGGCCGCCTAAAGGCGGAACTACGAACAGATTCTGCTTGATCCTCGTGTCCGACGCGCTCCGCAAAAGACGCTGCGCTTGCGGCTCTCTTTTTAGATTTTGCGTGACGTTTCAACCCGCGCCAGCACCGCCCGCGTCCACTCTTCGACTGATCCCTCGCGCAGCACCAGATCGGCCTTCTGCTTCTGAGGAGCGACATAGAGGTCGTACATCGGCTTAACCGTCTTCGTGTACTGCTCGAGGACTGATTCCACGGACCGGCCGCGTTCCCTGGTGTCGCGCGCAATGCGCCGGAGGAGCCGGATATCGGGATCGATTTCCAGGAAGATACGCAGGTCAACGCGTTCGACCAGCCGGGGATCGTGCAGGATCAGCGTGCCTTCGAGGATGACGAACGGGGCTGACGTAAGGACTTCCGTCCCGATTCGTTGGTGAGTCACGAAACTGTAGCGGGGAATCTCGGCTGTCTCGGCACGCCTCAGGGCGTCCAAATGATGGGCCAGGAGATCCCATTCGAGCGCCTCGGGATGATCAAAATTGTAGGCGTTGGGGCAGCTGCGGTATTCATCGGGAAGCGAGCGATAGTAGGAATCCTGAGCCAGCATCACACTGGCTGGGGAACTCAGAACCGATACCAGGGAGTGCGCCAGAACCGTCTTGCCGCTTCCGCTGCCACCCGCAATCGCAATGACAAATGGCTTTCCCACGGCCGGGTCCACAGGCGCATCCCCCTGTATCGTCGACGATTCTACTTCTTGATCTCTCTGATCTTAATGTCCTTGAACCAAAAGACGCTGCCGTGATCCTGAAGGACGATGTGTCCTTTCTTCGCCAAGCCGTAGTCGGGCGCTTCCTTCCATTTCCCGGAATTGCGCAGCTTGGTCCATTCGTCGTTCCACCGTTCGAACTCCAGGATCTTCTTGCCGTTCAGCCAGTGCTCGACATGGGTACCGTTGACGACGATGCGAGTGTTGTTCCATTCGCCGACCGGTTTCAGCTGCTTCTGCTTGTTCGGGAGGTGCATGGCATAATTGGCCCCGGCCTTCTGCCACTCTTCCAGTTTCTGAGGAAAGCCAACGTCGTCGATGAATTGATATTCGGGGCCTGTCATCCAGGCGGCTTTGTACTTCGGGTCTTCAACGACGGCGTAGATGACGCCGCTGTTTCCGCCTTTCGACGTCTTCCAGTCGATATTGAGCTCGAAGTTGTCGTACTGCTGGTCGGTGACGAGGTCCGCACGCAGGTCGCTGCCGTAGTTACCCTCGGTACCGACGGATTTGAGCGTGCAGTTCTCCACGGCCCACGACTTGGTGCTCTGGCCGTTGTAGCCGTGCCACCCGTTCATCGTCTTACCGTCGAACAGGAGCTTCCATCCGGCCGCCTTCTCGTCAGCTGTCAGCTTGTTAGCCTGGTCGCACTCTGCACTCCTCATCTGGCTCACGAATCCCAAGATAATGGCCACGCAGATTATCAGCTTTACTCTCATAGTCTTGTCCTCGGTAAAAGATTACCACGGACGAACACCGGCCCGCACAGACGACCGTGGATGAAATTATCCTCTTAAAACCGGTTCGTGACCGCCGCCACAAGTCGAGTGAGAACTCCTAACTATAATCGGGCCAAGTACTCAAGAAGTAAGTCGTGCGAACAGGTTCCAAAAGCTGCAGGAAGCGCAGTGGGGCGGAGCTTTATCAAATGGGGCAGGAAGGACAGAACTGGCGATGAGCTTACTTAAGAGGGTAATCGAAAGGGCTTGGGGACGGGATACCAGCCAGAATCCCGAGACTCAAAGCGAAGCAAACACGGGCTTCCTGAATCTCTACCAACAGTCCAGCCGGAAAGCCTATTTTGGCAAAGACAGCTGGGCGGTAACCGATCCGTCGGGACAGAGCCCGGAAAAGGCCGACAGCCTGTATCAGGATGTTATCAACCAAATCGACACGCTGCGTGACAAGGATCTTCTGGAATCAGCGCGTCGCCTGCGGGACGTCGAGCCTGATTCCGCTCGGAGTGCCTGCCTTCTGGCCTACGCTCTGCTGTTCAATGGCCGCCTTGCGGAAGCCGAGGAGACGCTGAAAGCCTGGATGCGCCTGAACGGTGAGGATGCGATTTTCCTTATTCACCTGGCCAGGCTATACGCCGAAAGCGGCGATCAAACGCGCGCTGAGCTGACCCTCTGGAGAGCGCTTAAGCGGGATCCGAACGAAATTCACGCCGTCGAGTGGTTCACCTCGATCCACCGCGAACGTTTCGGCCGGCAGGAGTACGCTCGAGCGCTGGAACAACTTTCTTCGTTTCCAGGCAGTTGGAGAGCGCAGTTATGGCTCGCTCAAGTACTGCTTGAAGAGCGGCAGTTCGACAAGGCGCGCCGTTACTACCAGCAAGCTTTGTCTGTCCTTGAGGAAGTGCCGAGTGACGTCATGAGGACAGTCTCCGAAGACTTGGGTAATGCCGGCCGCATTTCCGACATCGTCGATTTGCTGGGCAGCCGCTTTAAGGCGGATGTTCACGGGCTCATGGGCGCCAGCAACCTCCTTCGCGCCTATCTCGAGCTGCAGGATACCGAAAATGCCCTGGCAACCCTGAGAAACCTGTATGCTTTGAAGAGACCGGACTGGAAAGAACAGCTTCAGTATTGGGCGGAAAAGATCGACCAGCAACTAGCCGGCAGAAGGAATCCGACGCCAGCCAAGGCATCTCCGGTCTCGGTTCTGACGCTTGAGAATCCGGTCTGGTCCCACCGGCTCATGGAGGGTGGGCTTCTACTCCCGACGAAGGGAGAAAAAGCTGTCCGCATCGCCTTCCTGTCATGCTCCTGCGCGCTCGAGAAGCGGACAGAGAACACGGGTGGGGTCGACGCGCAGGCGAAGTGGGCCCGCCTTGTTCCCCTGTTCCTGGCCGAACAGGTCCATATGCTGACGACCGCGGAATCGGTCACACTGGTAACGATCAAGACCGGTGGAAGCGGTTTCTATCTCGCCGAGCAGCCGTTCAAGAAAGAGGCGGCCCGAAAGATGGGTCGGAAAGTCGGGGCCGACTACCTGCTCAGCGGTCACATCGACGCGACCCAGACGCCCTGGGAGGTTAAGCTCGACCTTGAGAGCTTGGGAGAAACGCCTTCAAACCAGACCTTGGTCGCAACCCTGGAGTCGCACAATCCCGGCGGGTATCTGCTGGAGCTATCACGTCGCGTGCAGCGAGCTGTCCTCGAAGAAGCCGGGGTACATCGATCTCTACGCCCGATTGACTATCGGCTCCCCTTGGGTGATTGCTTCAATTTATACCTGGACGGGCTGAACGAATCGTTGACGCTCTCGGCCGCCATTCGCAACTGCAGCCCGGCGATGCTCTATGACGAACGCAATCTGCTCGACCGGCTGCTGGACCTTGTGCTGGAAGACACTGGGAGCGATGTGACGCGCCTGATGTTTGTCGGTGCCCTCGCCAAGAGCCGGGCATCAGGTTCGGAGGTTTTCAAGCAGTACGAGTCTTCAGTCAAGAAGTTGTTGGTGGAGCACCCCCTCACTGGCTTTGCCGCCCAGTCAGTCGAGAAGACGCTGGCCGGTTTGTACAACTGATGAGCGAATTGACGATTTACGATTGACGATTGACGATTAGGGAAATTAACGATTCCGGACGAGGGGGGTGCGAATCGTTAATCACCGAGCTGTAATCGTCAATCGTCAATCCTAGATCGTCAATCTACCTTCCTTCACCCCAAATCTGGACGCTTCCCTTCTCCGTTGTCAGAACGAGCGTCCGCGCGCCTCCCATTCCCTGCACCTGGTAGTTGTATTCGTCCCCCGACTCATCGTCCCAAAGCAGGACCAGACGGCCGTCTCCGGCGTACCACCGTCCGTTTTTGACCGTCGTCTGAGGTCCGCTGTCCAGGTAGACAGTGGAGGTGTGTTCGCCACCCGAGTTTCTGATCTGGGAGTTGGCCATGAACTGGTAGGTTTCAGACCGCTGCGCGACTCCGCCAGGCTGGAGTATGAGCTGGGCACGGTTCTCACCGACGCTGGAGGTCTTCTGCATTGAGTGGCTTGCAGATCCTGAACGGGTCTCGCGCAGGAACCAGGAACCGGCAACCATGGGATCCTGCGACCCCTGGCCCCCGCCCAGGGTGGTGAAGATCTGTCTGAACTCCGGATCCCGCGCCGCAATCCGGTCTTTGTACCCGATCTCAAGCAGACAGACCGCGAATCCATTGAGGATCGTCACGTACATCCGGGCTCCGATCGACTTCCCGACCGAGTTCTGTCCTTCCCAAGCGACCGAGGCCCCAGCCTGGTTCCCGGCCCGAACTTGCTCGACACCGCCGGATTGAACGAGGAAGGGAGCGAGTTGAAGCACCTGATTCCCC
>RPQK01000077.1 GCA_003819755.1 Acidobacteriota bacterium
AACCGACAACACCCACGATGTCGCCAAATGCTAGACAAAAGAGAGCAGCATCTTGGACAAATCCAGGCGAGACGCCTGCGCAAACAGAGGGTGACTGAACCTTCGCTCTTCCTGTTTTCGACACTTCCTGGGGAGGGGAAGCGCGGGATGTTAAAAAAAAGCGGCAAACGCGGCTATGCACCGTCTCCGGTGCACAGCCACGTCACTGATGGGTGGAGTGAATCAAGTGGATTGCTCATTCGAGCCCCGAGTAAAATTCTCTTCGGGAATCGCTAGCTGGCCCACTTTACACTCTGTCCGGCGAAGGTTGCACCGTCTGAGCTGCCGTAGACTTTATCAGGTATTGAACCTTCAGTCGTGAGCCTCTCGACGTTGCCGTGCACGGTCAACGCCGGCATCACCCATGGTTTCTTCAGCCGTTTTGCCAACTTCATGTTTCCTCCTTGAGGTTTAGGCAGGCTAAATTAACACTATCGTAATGTTTATTTACGGCCGAGTCAAATTAGCCTGCAGGTTTATCCAAATGGCAAGCATGACAGCCGCGTAGACGGACAACGCTTCGTCATGTGCCGCCGTCGGGTGGGATCTGTATTCCCGGTAAGCCGCCCGCAGAGCAGCGAAGTCGACATACGGGGCCAGCAAACCAGGCTGGTCGTCAAGGTAGTGATCGAGGGTCGGTCTTTCACGATTAAGCAGGCCCTGTTCGAAAGCGGGGCTCAAGTCGGCCTTCGAGAAGCGCCACCGGACGCTCTCCGGCAGAATATCGGCCATTGCGCGTCGTTGTATGCTTCGCGTCCAACCATTCGCAAGCTTCTGTTCGGCAGGCAGTGCCACGCAGAGCTCCATAAGACGCCTGTCGAAGAACGGGTAGCGGGGTTCCAGCCCGAAGGCCGCGGCGGCTTTGTCGAGCACCTCCAAACCCAACGGGATAAGCCCGGACTGGAGACTTGCCCGATGCTGCTTCCGAAGGCTGCGAAGGCGGTCAAGCCTGGTTGGACTCCCCTCTCGGATGCGCTGGTTCAGACTGATGCGACGGGCAAACCCCGGGTCGACGATCGACCGCGGATCGTGGGTAGGACGCTTTCGATGACCTCGAAGGCACTGCCAGAGCCGTGTTGCGAAGGCGGGAATCAACGGGTTCACCCCGAAGCGCAAAGCCACTTTCAGTGGGGTCAGGAGGACCTCCGGCCGGCGGCAGAAGGCTTCGGCCTCCTTCATGAGTCTCCGCCAGCGAAAGGTGCGTGCCAGGTAGGGCAAGTAGTCCAGCCCGTGAGAGACGGTAGCATCTCCGTCAATTCCGTCAAGGAAGACACGCACACCGTGCTGGCTGGCCGCCTCATAGAGGGACCAGTGCATATAGAGATTTGGCGCCAGGAAAGCTTCGTCCTGGTGCCAAAGGATCTTATCGAGATCGCGCAGAGGACTGAGCCGGTCCGCGCGCACGAGATGCGGGACGACTTTCCGATCTTCCGGATAGCCGGTCCAGTCCAGCACGGCGCTGATGTACTCTTGCTCGTCACTGCGAGCCCGGTCTTTCTCGGGTAACCCAGAGAAGATTGCGGAGAAGGTGTGCAAGGGACCGGCACCCGTTCGGTCCAGAAGACCGCTTGCCACACACGTGATGGATGAAGAGTCGAGCCCGCCGCTCAGCGTTGCCCCGACCGGCCCCTCGGCCCGCGTTCTGCAACGGACCGTTTCCACGAACAGCTCTCGAAAGGCTTCCTCGTAAGCCGCGTCGTTTTTGAGCCGCAGCTCAAATGTCGGGTCCAAGGACCAGTATGCCCTTACGGAGCAGGCATCCCTGGTGACCGCCTGGCTGTGAGCAGGCGGGAGCCGGTAAATCCCACGGTACAACGTGCCGGCTTTGTCTTCGAAGTGACGCGCCAGCAGTTCCCCCACCTTGACCTCGTTGATTTCCCGCGGCACTTCGTCCAGTGCGAGCAGAGCCTTAATCTCAGAAGCGAAAACGAAAATTCTCGGCGAGCGGAAATAGTAGAAAGGTTTGACCCCGATATGATCACGAGCGCAGAACAAGCGTCGCTTCTCGCCATCCCAGATGACGAAGGCATAGTCACCGACGAGTCTGGACGGGCAGTCGCTCCCCCACCGTTGATAGGCCAACAAGATAAGGTGAGTGTCACCTATAGCGGAAGGCAGATGTCCGAGAGCCGCGCGCAGTTCGTCGCGGTTGTCGATGCGGGCGTCCGCGGTCAGGACCATACTCCGGCTTGGGTCAGTCAGCGGGAGGCACTCGCAGCGCGCCTCGGCGGTCACAGGGAGAGCGCGGCATCCCAGCCCGACGCTGCCCTTTACCCAGCTGCCGCGCAGAGGGCCGCGATGGCCGATTGTGCCGAGCATGTGCTCGAGAGTCGACCGCTCCGCCTGCCTCCCGTCCAAGTAATAAAAGCCGGCGATGCCGCTCACAGAACCACCCTGTCCAGATCAGGAAGAGGCGTGTAACTCGCCAGCTCCGGTCCTATTCCCCCCACCACAACCTGTCCTTCATATTCCACCCAGGCATGCGCCTGCAGGCTTCCGTCATCGCGCTTCTTCACGCCGATGCATAACACGGCGTCGAACCCCCGCCGCTTGAGCAGGAACCGTGCTGCGAGAGCCTGGGGCAGACAGCCGGACCGCCAACCGAGCAGGTCGATTGCCTGGCGGATCGATCGAACGACCGATGCCACTTGCTCTCCATTGGCGGTTACCCGGCGCCTGCTTCGTTTCTCGAGCCGTTTCAGCCAGCCGTAGAGGGTTTTGAAACGGGCCAGGCGCAGGCCTGCGCGGATGACCAGCAGGAGGCACACAGTCCCCAGAAGAGCTAGTTTCCGGGGTGCAGGGCGAGAGAAATTAACCGGCGAAATCACCGTTGATCTTGACGAGGTTGCGTTCTGCCAGTGTTGTCAGTAAGGCGATCACTTCTGTTCGGCAGCGTTCAGGCTCGACGTCGAACTCGTCGAGCAGCGTGTCCATCACACCTTTGACCGTCTCGCGTTTCTGAATCAACCTCCACACGCGGCCGCCGACGGCATTCAAACCGTAATACACGCCATCATTGAGGTTCAGGATTGCGATCTCACCGTCAACCAATTCTCCGGAAACCTGGTTTTCGGCCACCTCAACGACGGTACTATCTGTTATTTCAAAAGGCATAAGCTCAGTCCTGGCTATGACGTTACCGAGAAGAAAGCGACGATTGGGTTGAAATAAGCCGATGAGGCATTCTCGATGCCGGATGACGATCCATCCAGCGACTGCCCGGTTCTAACAACGATGAGATCAATCGAGGGGCAGATAATCACTACCTCGGGCCCTGCCCCGAATCCTACGACCGAATCAGCAGGCAGCCCTTTGAAAAACCCATTGCTATTGAGATACCAGCCAACCGCTGTCACAGGAGCTCTTCCAGAGCTTTGTTCCCGGCTCTTTTCGACCTCTACCGGACGCAGCACATCGGCGACGACTTGCTCGTTGATAATGGAACGTCCCTCGTAGGAGCCCCGGTTCTTGATCAGCTGCGCTGTTCGCGCCATTCCGCGGGCTGTCAGAGAAGCTCCGCTGCCTATCGAATACAGAGTCATCCCATCAATACGATGAGCCAGGCCGTAGCTCATGCCCCAACCACGGATTTCGAGTGGGTCCAGGATTTTCGTTTTGTAGAGGCTTCGTAAGTCTGGTTCTATGCCCTTCTGTCGACGCGCCCGGGTAAGGGCATAAGAGATAATGTAGTATCCAACACCGCTGTAACTGTATTCGACGGCCGGATTGTGCAAAAGACCCGCATCCTGTTGCGCGTATTTGAAGCGTTTTTCCGGGTCCGCTTCGTAGTCCCGCTTCCACTTCTCCTTCTGATAAGCGCCGTTGTTCCCTCGAAAAGGGACGTCTTCGAGCCCGGACGTATGCGAGGCAACCTGCCTGAAGGTGATGCTTCGCTTGACGGGATCGTTTTTCCATTCAGGCAGGTAGTCGGAAACCGGCTGATCCAATGAGACTACTCCCTGCTCAACGTTAATCGCCAGCAACAGGGCTCCGACTAACGGTTTCGCGGCCGCTGCCAGGGGAAAGCGGCTATTGCGGGAATATCCCTCTCGGTACCATTCAAAGATCAGCTTGTCGTTCTTGACGAGCACCAGGGCATGGGTGTTTCTTTTCAGAATGTCGGATACAGCGCCCGCAAGCTGGCTGCTTTCAATCCCAACCTCTGCCGGGGCGGTCGGATCCCAGTCAACCGCGTCCATTAGACGCGCGTAAACCATCAGCTCGGAAACATCTCGACCGCGCGACTGAAGGAAATATGCGCCTGCGGCGAGCAGGAGCCCACCCGTGAAAGTAAGGATCAGGGTGACTTTCACCAAAATCTTCATCTTCCGGGGGTTCACCAGACGAGTTGTTGCAGATCTGTCACTCTTAGAGCGACCACCAGGACGACCATGCCGCCTTGCTGTTTTCGGGCTGATCTCTTCGGATGAGCTGCCTCCACGCCGAGGCAAGTGTGATAGGCAAGAGCAAAAGGGTTTCTACAGCGATTCCCCACACGTTGTGCCAGCTGAATACTCCACGGACCCATTCATAGACATGACCGTCGGTATGCCGTACGTGACGGACCCCGGGAAAGAGTGGGATCGGCGACAGGTAAAGCTCGGACGTCACCGGCCAGAAAACAGGTATGCCGTATGGAGGCCGGGCATCGTTACCGAAGTAGTCGAGGAGCAAGTGAGAGGAATAACAGAAGAACAGCAGCAGGAAAATAACGCCGGTCGGACGGCGGGTCGATCGCCGGGCACTCAAGCTGCCGATCAGGGACGCCAGAAGACCGAAACCCAGGCTATGACTGATGCCGTGGTGAAATGCCGCCGGTTTGCCAATAAGTAGGCCCGGAAGAAAATCGAAATCCGGCAGCAGGGCGAAGAAGATTGCGAGCCAGGCAAGCCGCATTGGCCGGAGGCCGGAGAAAAACCTCCCGGCCAGCCACAACAGGCTCAGACCAGCCAATCCGTGGCCTACTGGTGTTGCCATATAGCGTTAGTTCTCAGATGATTCATTTTAAGTAACCGTTCTCTCGGTACCATTTTGCAGTCAGGTGAACCCCCGTTCTGAAATCGGTTTCGGGGGCGAAGCCGAGGACATCTGCTGCCTTCTTACCCGACAATTGAAAGCTCTTGCGAAAGAAGTCGATTCTCCTGCGATGAAGAGGCGGCTGAACGCCCAGCGGCCGAAGTCCCTTTTCCATCAAAGTCGCAATCAAAGTCATCGGGAGCAACGGTATTCTGAACGGCAGCGTTTTGGCCTGCAGTTCCTGGGCAATGGTCCTGACCATTGTCTCGGTGCTCACTACCTGTTTGCCGGCCAGCAGGAAAACCTCGCCTGCCGCCTCCGGTTGGCAGAAGGCTATCAACAATCCTTGAACCAGATCACCGACAAAAATCGGGTGATGGAGGTTCTTGCCGGAGCCGATCACCACGAACATCCCCCGTTGAATACCGGAGAAGAGTTTCAGGAGGCGCCGATCGCCGGGGCCGTAGACCTCCGGAATCCGAATGGCGACTACCGGAAGACCCCTATTGTAAGACAGGGCGACTCTTTCCCCCTCCAGTTTGGTTATCCCGTAGATATTGTCGGGCCGGCAAGGCGTTGATTCATCCACGTTCTCGGCCGTCGACCCGTAAACACCGATCGTGCTCCCGTGAACAAACCGCTTTACGCCATTTGAGATGCTCGCCTCCAGGAGATTCCTGGTCCCCTCCACGTTGACCGATCGGAAAACCCCGTCAGGCACGTTCATCTCGTGCTGAACTGCCGCCAGGTGAACGACTAAATCAATTCCTTTCAGCACCTCGCGGACAAGCGAGATGTCGGTCACGGAACCCAGGACTACCCGGGCCCCCCTTTCGCGCAGGAGTCCGGCGTTAATGGCCTCCGCCGGTGTATTTTCCTGCCCGAAGACAGTGACGGAATACGACAAATCCAGGCAACGGAGGGCGAGTTGTGAGCCGATGAAACCCGTTCCCCCGGTGATGAGAATGTTCATTCGAGTGACTCTGCTGGGAGTGCTAACACATTTCGCGACCAGTGTGCGGAGCCTGGTCTCAGCGGGCGGTGTGTGTGGCGCCATGGCGCACTCGGGTGGTTACGCTGCGGGGGACAAGGCCGGGATACAAAAGGGCTTCGAAGTCGCCGCTCCTGACCCGGTCCGTGTTATCCGCGTCTATCCGCGTAATCCGCGGGGCCTTGTCCCCCGCAGCGTAACCACCCGAGTGCGCCATGGTGCCACACACACCGTCTACACCGCGGCTCGAAGTTGCTCTTGACGGCTTCCAGCCACGCCGGCTGCGGAAATCTGGTCTTGGAGGGCGGCCACCGTTTCCCCGGCCACAAACATTCGAAACCAGACCTCGCTGTTGAGCAGCAGCCAGAGCCTGTTGCCGTGATCGGCAGTGCCGGCCAGATGCTCGGACAAGAGATCGTCGACAAACGGTTGGCGAAAGTAGCCGGCTTCCGCGAGAGCTGAGCGTCGCAGGAAAACGTCAAAGAGCAACCGGTATTCCCGGCTGAGCATGTAAGGCAGAGCGGAAGAGAAACCCTGCTTGGGCCTGCTCAGAACTTCAGGCGGAAGGTAACGCTCGGCGAGTTTCGTCTGGATGTAGCGCAGCCGGCGGCCGCGAACTTTCAGGTCCACCGGCAGGCGGGCTGCGAACTCGGCAATACGATGGTCCATGAATGGGGCTCGGGCCTCCAGACCATGAGCCATGGTCATTCGATCCAGTATCATTACGGGATGATCAGGCAAGCGCACCTGGGTGTCGGCGTAGAGCATTCTGTCAACAAGGTCATCGGCGAGAGCCTGGTCAAAGGGGTCTCGGATCGATTTCTCGGGGTCCGAACACAGATCCCTCATCGCCGGACCGTAAAGCTGCTCTTTTCGGGCCGGCTGAAAGTAAAAATAGCTCAACCCGGCGGCGTATCGTGCCCCGCCGTTTAGAAAAGACAGGCGGTGCAGCCACTTGATTCGGTGCGCCCGGCTCTTGTACCACTTCCCGTCGGGCACAAGTCCCAGCAGGGGGCCGATAGCGTACTTTCGGAGTGCCGCAGGCGCCAGGGCGTAGTAATCGGCGTAACGGTTCCCGTAATAGCGGTCGTATCCCCCGAAAAGTTCATCGCCTCCGTCTCCGCCGAGGACGACCTTTACGTGTTGCCGCGCAAAGCTGGAGATCAGGTAGGTGCAGACGGAGAGGGGGTCGGAAGGCTCGTCCAGGTGCCAGACCAGCCGGGGAAGGGTATCGAGCAGTGAGGGCACGATTATGTGCTCGTGGTGCTCGGTTCGGTAGCGCTCGGCGACCATCCGGGCATAGGGTGATTCATCGTATTCGCGGTAAGGCAGCCCGACGGAGAAGGTCTTGATTGGGCCCACTCCGGCATGCTTCATCACCATGGCGACTATCAGCGTCGAGTCGAGTCCCCCGCTCATGAAGGCACCGACCGGAACGTCGCTGACCATGTGGAGCTTCACACACTCAATCAAACGTTCCTCAAGCTCGTCTATCAGCTCGTTCTCTGACTCCTCCCACTTCGGCTCATAGTTCAGTTCCCAGTAACGATCGATCTTGACTCCCTGATCCAATGTGAAAGTCAGACGATGCGCAGGCGGGAGTTTCTGTATCGAGCGAAACATGCTGAGCGGGGGGGCGACCAGGCGCAAGGTGAGGTATTGATCCAGCGCCTCATGGTTCATCTCGCCGAGAGAAGGATCGGCGGCCAGAAGCGACTTGATCTCTGAACTGAACAGGAAGTCACCGCCTCGACAGCTGTAGTAGAAGGGTTTTTGGCCGAGATGGTCGCGCGCGGCGAACAGGCGTCTCTGCTTCTGGTCCCATATGGCAAAAGCAAACATGCCTCGCAGGCGCTTTACGCAATCGATTCCGTAGTCTTCGTAAAGGTGAACGATGACTTCGGTGTCGGACCGGGTGCGGAGGCAGTGCCCGCGTTTCAGCAACTCCCGGCGCAGCTCCTCAAAGTTGTATATCTCCCCGTTGAACGTGATCCAGATAGTTTCATCTTCGTTCGAAACAGGCTGGCTCCCATGGGCGAGATCGATAATGCTCAGCCGGCGATGTCCGAGGCCGGCCTGTCCGAGGATTTTGTATCCCTGTCCGTCCGGTCCCCGGTGTGCCAGCACGCCGGCCATGGCATGAATCTCGGCCGGGTGAACGGCCGAACGGGTTACCTTACCGCAAATTCCGCACATATTGGTTTCAAGAAGAGGGTTTTAGGGCAATACTGTTGATTTGGCGACCGAGGCGTTGTCGCCAGTCGAAACTGGAACGGGGCTTTTATCGTGGCCCAGAGTCCGGCAGCCCGACCCGCGGTCGGGCCAAAATGGACCAGTAGCACCCGACGTGCGCGCCGGTCTTCAGCCCGGCTGGCCGGACTCTGGAGAGTCCGGCCAGGATAAAAGCCGATCTAATTCCGACTGGTAACAGCATTGCGGCACTCATCCATCGATCCCGGCGTGGACCAGCTCCTCGGAATGAGGCATTCGCTTGGGATTTTTTGCGAGAAAGGACCCGATTGCCAGGGCGTCCAGGTGGCCTTTCTTGAAAGCACGGATAGCGTCCTCCGGGCTGCACACGATCGGCTCTTCGTGGATGTTGAAGCTGGTGTTGACGAAGCAGGAGAGACCGCTCAGGCGCTTAAATTCCTTCAGGATCCGGTAATAGCCGGGATTGTCCGACTCACTGACCAGCTGAGGACGAGCGGTTCCGTCAACGTGAACGACACCCGGGCAGGACTTTTTCATCAGGTCTGTGCAATCGAAGGTGATGGTCATGAACCGGGCGGTATCCCTGGCGCCGTCGACGTGGCGGTAATAGCGATCGGCATCCTCGGCCAATGTGGAGGGGGCAAAAGGCATGAACTCCGTCCGCTTCAGCCGTTTGTTGAGCCAGTCATTGACCGACCGCTGGTCGGGTCGATAGAGGATCGAGCGGTTCCCGAGGGCGCGCGGGCCATATTCCATCCGCCCTGTAAACCGTGCAACTACCCAGCCGTCCGCAATCAATTGGGCGACATCTGCTTCCATATCCGAGGGTGAGGTGAAACCCAAGCCGGCTCTCTCGAGGGACTGCGCGATTTCCCTGTCGGAGTATTCGGGTCCTAGATACACGTGGTCGAAGCATTTGAGCCGAGGACTTCCCGGATACCGGTTCTGCTGAGCCCATTTCAGCAACGCCGCGCCGGCGGCGATCCCTTCGTCCGACATGGCGGGATAGACGAATACTGATTTCACTCCCGGGACTTCGTGAATTCTCTGGTTCACTTTTACGTTGGCAAAGACTCCGCCTGCCAACCCGATGTTTTGCTTCCCGGTCCGTTTCATCCAGTATTGGACGTAATTGGTCGCAATGTTTTCCGTCACCTGCTGGACCGTGGCGGACAGGTCTTCCCTGGTGTAGTCGCGGGGAAGAGCATCCGCCAGTTTGTTGATCGCGGCGAAGCGGAAACAGTTGCCGGCGTTTCGCATGGAGCCGTTCTCGTAGCGAATTAACCGGTCGAAAATCTCGAGGTACGACGGTTTTCCGTAAGCTGCCAGCCCGGTGATTTTGCCCTCGTGCTTTCCGGCTTTGAATCCGCAGATGTGCGTGACGTAGGCGTAGTAGTCCCCGATGGAATCAAAAGAAGGGACGCTATGCAGGTGTCTCCATTTCCCGTTGGTGACCTCGTAGACGTGAGAAGAGTGCCCATCGCCCGCCCCGTCCAGCGTCACCATCAGCCCATCGTCGAAGTCGCTGGCATAGTAAGCTGCGGAAGCATGGGCGAAGTGGTGGGAAAAGTACTCGATGGGGGCTGTAATTTCGAACTCGTCTTTGAGAACCTGCTGTATTTTGCGCCGTCGCTGCGCGTATACGGGCCGACGAAGGTCGTAGTAGAGGCGTTCGAGTATCGGCACCTTGCTTCGCAACGAGCTCAACCTTGACCCTACCGAGAAGAACAGATTCTTGACCACTCCCTCGTCGACAGCGAATATCCCGTTCTTCAGATCGACGTACTCGTCCAAAAAATGCCCCCACTGAGATGCCACGGCGACTGCGTCGAGCTCCTGGGGGCGAACCCCGGCAAGCTTCAGCACGGCTGCTATCGACTTCCGCGGAAAACCCATCACCATCTTCATTCGGGCGAGCCGTTCCTCATTGATCGCCGCTACGACCACGCCGTCGACGATTACTGCTGCCCCACTGGTGAAGTGGTCACTGATACCTAGGACTATCATCGGCAATTCCTCTTTGTGTTTTTCCTCATTTGACTTCGAATGATTGCTGGGCTTGCGCGGGAGGCTTGAGCGAGCCGGTTTGGAGCACGTGCGCCGCCCACCATGGCAACCACGCGACGATTTGGAGAGCCCGTCCTGCCAGAGTGATGCTGAGGCTTTGAGCCGGGGGTACTCCGGCCCCCGCCAGTATCGCCATGAAAGCGCCGTCAAATACACCTTCAGCGGATATGGGAAGTCTTGACACCAAAAAGGCCAGGGGGACGGCAGCTGCTATCTGCAAGAAACTTACCGGGATGCCCATGCCGAGCGCCAGCACCCAGAAGATGAAGATCGGCACCACTTGCTCGGCCATCGTCAAGCCGAAAAACGCCCAAAGGGCCGTGCGGTTGGTTCGATAACCCCGATAGGTATCGTGAAAATATCGCAGCTTCCTGGCCGGCCCGGTGTGTGCAATTCTCCCCAGCAGGCGGTCATGGACGAGCCCGTAGACCCGGTCACTGAACGAGGCCATGAGCGCCAAGACAGTCAGCGATAGCAATCCGAGGCTTACGCCCCAAAGCGATTGGTAACGAGCGTCGAGAGCTTGGGAGTAAGTCAATAGCGCCAACGAAGCCAGGCCGCACACGACGCTCGCCAGAAAACCAAGCAGCCGCTCGACGATGACCGACGCCGTGACTTCTTTGACGTCCACGCCGGCTCGCGAAGTGCTGAGTATGCGAATGGTGTCGGCCCCCACCGTCGCAGGGAGAAACATCCCCCACACCATTGCTGCACAATAGACCTTCATCTTGAAGAGGAAGGGAACAGGAATACCCCGGCCTCCGAGCAGCAGTCCCCATTTGTAGGCCATCAGCCCCCGGTCCAGCATGTTCAGCAGGATCGCAAGCAGAACGTACACGGGGGCGAGCCGAGCCATCAACCGCCACACTTCGCCGAAGTCTTCGACCTGCCAGACGATGACCGCAACGATCAGGGCGGTAAGGGAGACCGTGCCGGCGAACTTGAGCCGCTTTCTCATATCGGTTACTTGTTCAACGACTTTAGCAAGGGCTTTGCATCTGCGGATGGTTCCGAAGATCTCGGGAAGGGAACAACATCCGGCAGAGAAGTGACGGGCGTCGGCTGAAGCACAACGGATTCGTAGAGCGCTTCGTAACGGTCTGCACAATTCTCAATCAAGTACTGCTTGACCGCCTGGAGGTTATACCCGCCCATGTCTCTTCTTGCCTCTGGGCTGTGGCACAGCTCGTCGATGCGCTGAGCGAGCATTTCAGTGTCTCCCAGTTCAATCAGGTAACCGGTCTTCCCGTCCTCCAAAAAGTCTGCCTGGCCGCCGTTGTTGTATGTCACGACCGGCAATCCGGCAGCCATGGCCTCGATGAAGACTAAGCCGAAACCTTCGTGCTGAGGCGCAGCGACGTATATGTCCGCGACGCGTAAGACCCTCAGCTTGGTCCTTTCGTCGACGTATCCCATGAACGTGACTTTCTCGGAAACGCCGAGTGAGCTGCTCAGTCCTTCAAGGTTTTTTCTTTCCGGACCATCACCAACGATGACCAGGCGTGCTTTCCCGCCGATTTTCCGGAGGGCGTGCAACAAGTCGGGGATGCGTTTCCTCGGAACCAGCCGTCCGACGGTGACGAGGAGGACCTCGTCGGGAGAGAAACCCAGTTCTGTTCTGGTTACCGCTTCGAAGTTCGGTTTCTTGATCGCGTGCGGAATGACGGTGATTGGTTTGGACAAGTTATAGTATTGCCTGGCACGCTGGACGATGTCGCTTGACATGCCGATGATCCGATTCGACCTCTCAAGGATGTTCCTGACGACGAGCCGCAGCGGGCCGATCCGGTGGGGTGAGAGTCGCTTCGAGGGATCGTAGACGTCTCCCCCCAGGATCGAAACCACGTGCGGAAGTCCGAACAGCCTGGAAGCCAGCAGACCTGAAGGGGCGGACGGCACTGCAAACATCGAGTGCACCAGGTCGAAAGGCCGATTCTTAAGGAGACCAAGCCCCGCTTTGAGGCTGGTCGGGAAGTACGAGAGCATTGAGATCAGGCTGGCGGCGCTCTGGTTCCTTCTGAACAGCACGGGGACTCGCAGGATCTTGACCTTCTCTCTCATCTCGATTGAGGGCAATCGGCCGAACTGCGACGTAATCACCGTCACCTGGTTGCCTCGTCTCGACAGTTCATCCGCTAGATACTGGTGGACGACTCCTCCGCCTCCACCGAGAGGGGGATATTCGTAGTTAAACATCAATACTCTCACGATTTACTCCCGCGGTCAGTTGTTGAGGTCGTGGTCACCCGTTGGACGGGTTGGACAGGGGGCAAGCGGCCCGAAAAAGACGGCCGAGCCAGGGCGTTCACTTGCTTGGCGCCTGGCCGGCCAGGCTGGTCTGGTTGGGCGAGTCCGTTAATCCTTCCTGCGGCAAATTGCCGCAATCTTCTTCGAAAAAATCCGGTTCGTCTTGCCGTACAGTCTGAAGTAGAGACTGCAGATCAAACTGGTCAAGGCGTGGATGGAGAGCGCCACATAGTTCAGCGGATTGCTGTAGAAGACATAGAGGTTCAGGGGAACTACTCTGACGTCCCCGAAGCCGCAGCTTTCGAGCAGCTGCCTGAGACTGTATTCGGTGAGCGTGTAGAAGTGATCGAAATTCTGGGCGAGTGCTTCCGCCCCGGTAATAGGATTGGCGCCGTTGAGCGAATGGACAATCAGGATCCCGCTGTCGCCCAGGTTGCGGCGGCAGAGTTCAAGGAACTCGCGCACCTCTTCCTTGGTCAGGTGGTTGATTTCCTGCTCAACGAAGATAACGTCGAACGGCTGCCGGTTGGAGGCGAGAAAAGTGAAGGCGCGGGCGACCCGGCAATTCAGCCCTTTCGTCTCGGCCCAGCGAACCTTCGAGGCGTCCGAGTCAATTCCGAGCACGTCCGTGTAGCCGCTCTTCGAAAGCAGATTGACGAAGTAACCGGGTCCGCAACTCGTGACCAGAATGCGCGCGTCTTTCTGCCTCGGGATGTACTGAAGGTAATTGTGCTCGTAAAATTTGTGGAAACTCGAATAGCCCTTCTCAATATCCTCCGGAGCCTCCCAGAACGAATCAAAGGGTTCTATCTGCGCCTGAAGCCTGGCCTCGATTTCTTCGTTAGGCTCCGCATTCCGTCGAGGAGATACGATCGTGCTCATCTTATATAACCCCGCTTGTTGCGGTTCACGGTTGTCCGGTTCGCGGTTAGGAAACGCGGGCAAGGTCGGTTGGCAGTCTTGAGGATGCCCCGAAGTCTCTAGAACGGCCGCGCTGGCTGAGGAAGGAAGCCACTTCGCCAAGCTGCTCCTGCATCTCCCTCTCATCCCAACCGAGCTCTCGGGCCGTGATCGCCGCACAGGCCATGACTGCCTGATCTCCGGGATCTCCAGCCGTTGCCAGGTCGGTCCTTCGGAAAATCACATCCGAGAGTCTGACCGCCATCTCTTCTTGAACTGCATGAACGACTTCGGCTTTAAGTGTGGTTGTTCCGCGGATGACCGGATCCTCTTCAGGATTCAGGTAAGCCAGGACGCGCTTGTATTCGGTTCCGTAATTGTGAATAAGGGTCCTGATGACCTTCGGGCCGAGAGAATCGGGCCGCTCGGATTGAGCCTGTTTAACGTAATCTTCAAAATTGTCTATCTCTCCGCCAGCCAGGCGAACCGATTCGCTGCTGTGCGGAGATCTCTTTTTCCCCAACCTCGCCAACACCATCGAGACCGCCTTTTCGGCAAGCCCCCGCGCTGTTGTCGCTCTCACCCCCACCAACGTAATCAATCCCTGGATCCTGTGGGTCTGGCGGTGGTCGATCAGGATGCTGCGTTTTCCAAAGCTATGGTCATTGGGGTCTTGGTCTTTATGACCAAACAGGATCAGCCCGGCATTGATAATCGAAACATCGTCGGTGGACAGGTTCAGTCCCGGATAGGCGGTATTCGCCTCGTTGATGAAACCGGCGACTTCGGACTTGCTGACAGCAAAGCTGTCGGGCGCACCCGGATGGACCCCGTGCCAGACTCCGACCAGAGTGTGGTTGCGCCAGGGAACAAACAGGAGATGACGACCTCCCCTGTCGAGCAGTGCGTCCGCGTCTCGCGTCCGAGTCGGGCACGCCAGCGCTACGGGCGAGCGCATCTGTCGCCTCACTACGAGGGCGACGTCTCGGGAAAAAGTGAGCTCGGGCGTAAGCCTGATCTTCAGCGACTTGGTCAACAGATTCGGCGCCCACGGCCCGGCAGCGTTTAAGACCATCCGTGATCGAATTGTCGCCCTTGTCCCGTTGAGGAGGTCCCGGCCTTCGATGCCGATCACCCGGTCGCCCTCGGTTATGAAATGCTCCGCTTCGAAGTAGTTGGCTATATTTGTGCCTCTTCGGACGGCAGAAAGCAGAAAGGCCAGCGCGAGACGCGGCGGGTTATAGATCTGCCCGTCGTGGAACACAGCGCCGCCAGTCAAATTGCTCCGCTCGAGCTCCGGGAAGAGGTCCAGGACCGCGCGGCGAGACAGGAAGTCCCCGCCTGGAATCCGACGACTGGGGTCGGGAATTCCGCGGTTCCGGTCGCAGGTGAGGAGGTCGTAAAGGCGAAAACCGGCCCACAGGAGCTCCTTTCCTTTGCGGCCATGCCCGTAGGTCGGTATTAGAAGCGGGAGGGGATGGGCAAGATGCGGCGCGATGCGCAGCAGGGCCGTTCTCTCTCGGCTTGATTCTCGGACCCGCGGAAGGTCTCCATGCTGCAGGTAGCGGATTCCGCCGTGAATCATCTTGAAGTGATTCGACGATGTCGCCTGGGCGAAGTCTCCTTTCTCCACAAGAGCTACCGACAGGCCGTGCAAAGCCGCCTCCCAAGCGCAGCAGGCACCGAAAATCCCGCCTCCGATGACCAGGAGATCATATTGACGCGAAGTCATTTCGCTCAGGTTTCGTTTCATCAAGTCCTTTGAACCAGACACCCGATTGGGGTCGGAAAGAATTGCTGCCAGGGGCGGTGCCAAAGCGGGAGAAGAAAAGACATAGCTTCGCTCTGTCACCTACAGGAGAGGGCGGTCAAACAATGGACCGGAGAGGCCCGGGAAGTTACCGGCCAGTGTAGGGTGAGCGTGCGCATCGCGTCTCGTCATCCGGTTGAGGTTTTTGGGCAATCCGTTGACTTTCCAGGACAGATTTTTCAGTGGAGAAATTGGCGGCCTTGCGGGGTTAAGCTGGGCGGGTCGGCTCTTGGCGAGGAAGCAAATCTTCACTCAGCTAGCGCCAGATAGGTCTTTTTTGGAGTGCGGCGGCAACGAGAGGCCGGCGCTTTTTCAGGCCTCGAGGCGACGCCGCTTTCCCCTGTGCACGACCGAAAATGCACGAAATTGCACCGGCCAGAGCGGCATCGCCTCGAGGCCTGATAAAGCATCGGCCTCTCATTGCCCTGCACTTTATACACATCTCGAGACCGGGGACGGCGGCGCGGGCGGAGGTCCGACAGAGCCGCACCCATTCGAAGTTTGGTTGTCAAGAGATGGATTTCTCCCGACCGTGTTTTGGGGCATTTTTGTTCTCGTCCTGGCGACTGCCGTGCCACCAGAGGGCCACTGGTCAATCAGCACCCAGCATGGATGGCGAACACCAGGGCGCAGCGTTTTTTGCGGAGCGCGTCGGACGCGTGCCGGAGCGAGACCGATTCGTGCTGGGGGCACGCATCCGACGCGCTCCGCAAAAAACGCTGCGCTTGCGGCTCTGTTCGATCCTGCTGGTTCCGAGATGTGTATAAAGTG
>RPQK01000078.1 GCA_003819755.1 Acidobacteriota bacterium
CAGGGAATCCCCTTCAGGAAGAAGTGCGCAAAGTCGCTTGATCTCACGCCCACGCGGCGGATCGGGCGGGATCCTCTCAGAATGCCGACGTCTTTGTCGGCAGCCTTGATCAACGCCTCCAGGTACTCAGTGCCGGCGCTGTAGCCGCAGTTCGCTCCATCTCCGGCTCCCGCCATGTCAAAGTTGATCATGCCGACGACCTTTCCCGGCAGGTCGGCGAGCTGATCGGCGTAGTGACGGGAACCTTGGAGTCCTGTTTCCTCTCCGCCAAAAAGCACAAAGGCGAGGGAGCGCCGGGGCTTGACGGGCAGCTTTGCGAAGGTCCGGGCCATCTCAATAACCACCGCGGTCCCGCTCGCATTGTCGTTGGCGCCCGGAAAAATCGCCCCCATGTGCTCGCCACAATGGTCGGCATGCGCTCCGATCACGATGATTTCCTCGCGTAGCTCAGAGTCGGAACCCTCGACGATGCCGCACACGTTGTAACCCGAGGACCGAGGAAAGTGCCGAGAGTTGACCTTCAAGGTCACGGTCGCATCCAGAAGACAGGAAAGCGGCCGCTTGTACTTCAGGAGGTCTTCCTGAAGCTTCTTGCTCTCGATTCCTTTGGACTTGAACATCAGGTCCGCTACGCGGTTGCTGATAATCGCGGGCATAAAGCCCGCAAGCCAGTCCCCGTTTGGATTGGCAAGAGGTTCCTCATAAATGTAGAGGAGCCCGATGGCGCCCTTTTTGAGGGCTGTCGCCATGCGGGTTCGGTGTTCGTCATGCTCGGTGTAGCGGGCGTCCGCAGGGTCGGGCGTTCCGCGGAAGCACAGCACGAACTTTTCTCGAACGTCGAGCCCTGCGTAGTCGTCATATCCGAGCCCGGGAGCGCTGATGCCCCAGCCGGCAAACACAATCTGCCCGGTTCGTTCGCCTGAATCGGAATACAGAAGGGGCAGGAAATCGGTGAAGGGCTCAAGCTGCTTCTCCTCCTGCTTCCCGGCTCCCGCTCCGGCGGTTACCAGCTGCATCGTGGCGCTATCGACGACCGTATGCTGAGTCGGGAACTCTTGCAGGTATCCAGTCTGTGCTGAGAGAGGCTTGAGCTTCCAGGAAGCAAAAAGCTCACCGACCCAACGGCTCATGGCCGTATAGCCTTCATGTCCGGTGAGCCTCCCTTGAAATCGAGGGGAAGCTAGTTCGCTGCAAGTGGCGTAGACGCTCGCCGGCTGGATCGTCGCCATTCCCTCCGCCAACTTCGGGTTGGAAACGTCTGCACCGAGCAAACCGCCAACGAACAACAAGCCCAACAAAGCCTTCACAGTTCGCATCGGCCCCAGAGTCTGACAGAACCAAAATCCTGACACAATCCCAATCGACAATAGCGTTTCAGGTCCGTTAGGACTGGCACGTATATAGAAATGGTGCTGGAAGGAAGGCCCAGGTCCGTAGGACTGACACGTGGCGCCGGTTCACGTGTCAGTCCTACGGACCTGGGCCTTCCTACCAGCACCATTTCTATAGACGTGCCAGTCCTAACGGACCTGAGAACCTAACTGAATTTCCAATCCTCAATCCCCAATCCGCAATCCGCAATCGGGCGGTTGGCTCTCTCGCTTCGCTGGCCGAATATGGTAATCTCTAATCCGTCCCAGGTTAGTAAACGCCTATGCATCTCTCGAAGTGTCTCTTTGGAGTCCTTGTCTTGGTCGTTGCTTCTGCGTTTCAGGGTCAGCCGACGAACCCACAGGCGCAGACTCCCGAGCAGCGGAAGGCTCTCGAAAGGATGAAGCAGGAGGAGCAGGTCGACTACTACAAGAAGTGGCTCGATGAAGACGTGGTTTACATCATCTCCGACGAAGAGCGGGCTGTCTTCCGCAGTTTGACGACCGCCGATGAGCGGGAAAGTTTCATCGAGCAGTTCTGGCAAAGGCGTGACCCGGATCCCGACACTGCCGAGAACGAATTTCGGGAAGAGCATTACCGCAGGATCGCATACGCCAACGACAGTTTCTCGGTTGGGCTCCCGGGATGGAAAAGCGACCGCGGCCGAATCTACATCATCAACGGGAAACCTGACTCGACTGAGACGCACGGTCAAGGTGAGACCTACTACCGCCCGATGAGCGAAGGAGGCGGAAACACTACCACCTATGCGTGGGAGCTCTGGTACTACCGGCACCTTGACGGAGTGGGGGACGGTATAGAGATTGAGTTCGTCGACAAGACGATGACGGGGCACTACACGCTCGCCTGGGATGAAATGGATAAAGACGCCATGCTCTGGGTTCCAGGGCTCGGATTGACGGAATCCGAACGCTTGGGAGGATACTCGAAGGCCGAACGAATCGGCACCCGCACGATGGCGAACGAAGCCACCCGGCGAGGCGGCAACCCCCTCAAGATCTTTACCAGGAAAGACGATCTGTTCGGACGGCTGCAGCGATACGCCGCCTTGCAGTCGCCTCCGACCATCAAGTTCAAGGATCTGGAGGGACTGGTTAACATCAATCTTTACTACAACCAATTGCCCTTCTCGGTCCGCCATGATCTGGTTCGGATAACCCCGACCAGCTACCTGGTCCCCGTGACTTTCTTCTTCAATACCAGTGAGTTCTCGTTCAAGCAGGCCGGCTCGGTCTCACAGGCTACCCTGAACGTCTACGGCCGCGTCGAAACGATGACCAAACAGAAGGTCTATTCGTTTGACGACGTCGTGCACCTGACTCTCGGGCAGGACAAGCAGGGCGGGCCGCCCAGCTCGGTCTTCCAGAGGAATATCCCGCTCGAGCCTGGGCGGTACAAGTTGATCGCCATCGTGAAGGACGTGACAGGCGGCAAGATCGGCACTCTCGAGAGAGGCATCGTTATTCCGGGCAAATCAGGCAGCGAGATCGAGGTGAGTCCTATCATCCTGGCGGATCAGGTCCAGCCCGCCAAGACCGAGGAATTCATCAACGACCCCTTTATTCTAAGCGCGGTCAAGGTTTATCCGAGTGCCCAGAACCGGTTCAAGCGCGGCAAGCCGCTTGGCTTTTATTTTGAAGTTTACAACGTGATGGCCGACCAGCAGACACTTCAGCCCTCGCTGTCGGTCCGGCTCCAGATTCTGAAGGATGGAGTCGAAGTTCCGACTCCCTTTGGAGAGCTGTCGAAGATAGTGCATCCGTTCGCCGACCGCTTCTACGCTGGATCGATGATGAACACCGAACCTCTGCCGCCCGGCCGTTACAGCCTGGTGATTGCCGTAACCGACCAGATCGCGCAGTCGACGGCGAAGCAGACGGTGAATTTCGAGGTGCTCGGCTAAAGCTTTTTTATCCACGAACCAACACGAACGAACACGAAAAGAGCGCTTTTGTTCGTGTTCGTTCGTGTTGGTTCGTGGATAAAAAGCTTTAGTTAGAACCCTTTGCTCAACCCCTTCTCCTCATCCACCACGTAGTGCTTATCTGACGCTATATCCTTGAATTCCTGCACTTTCCCGCTCGGCCACTGGATCTTCACCGAATCCGCCTTGCTGGCGGTCCCCAGCCCGAAATGCGCCCGCGGATCGCTGGCTGAGTAGATGGAAACAGTCCTTTTGATCTCCCAGATTTGTTTGAGCTCACCGGAGGTCACCGTTATTCGGGCGCCGATGCCGTCCCGGTTGCTGGGCCGTCCAACCGTCCGTAACATCATCCAGTGATTCTGATCGCGCCGGTCATTGCGCAGAAGCTGCGGCAAATCGTTCAGATTGGCCACCGCCACGTCGATATCGCCGTCGTTGTCGTAATCAGCGAAAGCCGCGCCGCGACTGCATTTTCCCACCTGCATGTCCGGTCCGGCAAGCTTGCGTACGTCCTTGAAGGTTCCGTGGTCATTCAAATAGAAGCTGGGAGGCTGAAAATACTGTTCCTCGAGCTTTTCTTTCATCAGGAAAGGCGTGACATGACCGTTGACGTGAAAGATGTCTTTCCAGCCGTCGTGGTTGAAATCGGCAAACCGCATACCCCAGCTAACGAGCAGCCACTCGGCCGTGTAGAGCTCGGTTTCCCCGGTGATATCACTGAAAAACAGGTTCCCGTCGTTGTGATACAGCGTGCTGTAGTCACTCGAGAAGTTCGTGACGAAACCATCCAGCAGTCCGTCGTTGTCGTAGTCGGCTGCGTCGATCCCCATACTGCCCTGATTTCGGCCGTCGATGGCAACCGCCAGACCGCTGACAATACCCTGTTCCTCGAATTTGCCCTTGCCGTCATTTACAAAAAGCAGATTGGGGCCGTCGTCATTGGCGACAAAAATATCCAGGTCCTGATCGTTGTCGAGATCCGCCCAGACCATTCCAAGACCGAAGAGGTTGTCCCGATCAAAGGCGCCGCTGCTCTCGCTCACGTCGGTGAACGTGCCGTCCCCGTTGTTTCTGTAGAGCGTATCCCGTGCGCCCTTCAATCCCCGTGGGCCGCACATGACCGGCCGTCCGAGATACGTACAGAACATCCCGGGGCCGGGCTTGGGAAGATTGTTGAAGTCAATTCTGATGTAGTTGCAGACATAAAGATCGACATCACCGTCCCGATCGTAGTCGCCAAAACCTGCGGATGAGGACCATCGTGGGTCGCCGACTCCGGCCTTTTCCGTGACATCAGTGAAGGTTCCGTTGCCGTTGTTCCGGTACAGGACGTTGGGCCCGAGGAAAGTGAGGTAGATGTCGGCAAAGCCGTCATTGTCATAGTCGCCGAACGAGACTCCCATGCCCCAGCCGGTACGGCTCAGCCCGGCCTTCTCAGTGACGTCCTCGAAAGTCCCGTTGCGCTTGTTTCGATACAGAACGCAGTGAGAATCTTTGCCCGCCCGATGGTCCTCGACCGTCGAGCCCTGAACGAGCAACAGATCCATCCAGCCGTCATTGTCGAAGTCGAAGAAACCGAGTCCTCCGCCCTTTGCCTCGAAGATGAGATCCTTGCGGTCGGCTGGCCCGTTGATGTGTTTGAAGTTAATCCCGGCCTTCGCGGCCTGGTCGGTGAACTGAGGAACGGTCTCCGGCACCACAGCGGCAAAGGGAAGGCACAAAATCCCGACGAGAGCGACAAGTCGAAGCATCTGTTCTATTTCGGGTTACCAGCAGTTGTGTTTCCGTACAGGGTCCGTCGACTCTCGGCCTCGCGCTTTTCCGCCTCGGCTGACAACCTGGAGTAAATCTCCAGCTCAGCCTTAGCTTTTTCCTTCTCATTGAGGAAGGCATAGACCCGGCTTATGTTGAAATGCAGGTCGGAATCGGACGGTATGAGCTCGGCTGCTTTCTGCATGGCCGCGAGCGCCTCGGGGAACTTCCTCTGCCCGAAATAGACCCTCCCTATCCCAAAATGGGCCAGTCCATGCCTTTCGTTCCTGCGGAGCGTTTCGTGGAACATCTCGAGCGCCTTCTCATCCTCTTTCATCCCGTGAGCGATCACCCCGAGATGGTAGTACGCCTCGGCGAGGTTCGGGTCCAGTCGAACGGCGGCCTCCAACTGCTCCTTGGCCTCCGGGTACTGCTTCTTCACCGAAAGAGAATAACCCAGCATCAGGTGACCCAGCGGATCGTTGGACCGCAGACTGACGAAGCGCTGAAAATGCGTTTCGGCCTCAGGGAAGTTCACATTCTCGAGAAGGGCATTGCCGATCCCGAAAAGGTACTTCGGGTTGTCGGGGTCCATGATCAGCAGGATGCGAAAGGCTCGTATCGCCTCAGTGACGAGATTGTTGACCAGGCTGACCTGAGCGAAGTCGTAGAGGACATCGGGCGAATTGGGAGCAGTCGTTCGAGCCTGCGCGATGTAATCCCAGGCTCTCATGTTTTCACCTTGCTTCAGGGCGATCCCCGAAAGCAGGCGAAGAGTCTGGATCGACTCCGGGTTTTGCTTCAAGTGTTGACGATAGGCTCGTTCAGCTTGTCCGAACTGGCCTGCTGCCATGAGCGTCCGGCCCAGGATCTCCCAGTAACCGGGAGGTGCATCCGCCTCGGGCACGCCTCCCAAATATTTGAGGGCTGACTCCAGCCTCCCGGCCTCCGCTTCGGCGCTGCCAAGGCGCATCAGCAGCCTCGGTTCCTTAGGATCAACTTCCAGCCCCTTCTTGAGTAAAGACAGAGCGTCGTCCGGGCGGTTCTCGAGCATCCTCACATCGGCCAGGGCGACGTAGGCCGCTACCAGTTTGGGATCGATCTCAAGCGCCTTTTGAAACGAGGTTTCGGCCTCGGAGAAACGCTGCTGTGCAAGACGAAGCGTGCCCAGAAGATGGAAGGCCTCCGCATTCCTGGGACTGGTCTTTGCCAGTTGCTCCAGGATCTTCTCCGCCTTTGGAACGTCGTTATTTTGAAGAGCGGTCCTGGCCTCCTTCAATTGGCCGGAAGGACCGGCGGATTGGAGCAACAGAAGTCCCAAAATGAGGCAGTGGACCATCGCAGGCGATTATACCCTAGCAACGCTTGGTGCGGCGGTTGTAGCCCCTGATCCTGTCAACCCTGTTAATCCTGTCAGTGAAGGTGTTTTTGACAGGATTAACAGGATTGACAGGATTCAGTGGCCTACAATAGAGCGGATGCGAAGTAGGGCACGGTTGGTGCTTGGTCTAATTCTGCTCGCCTGGGGGGCGGCCTGCTCGGGTCCAGCCGACGAGCCAGCCAGAACAAGTCCCAATGTGATTCTCATCTCCATCGACACTCTTCGAGCGGATCACCTGTCCTGTTATGGCTATAAGAAAGCCAGGACCGCAAGTATCGACCGCCTGGCTGCGGAGGGCATCCTCTTCGAGCAGGCGATAAGTCCGGTGCCGCTCACGCTCCCTTCGCATGCGTCCCTCCTGACCGGCACTCTGCCGATTTCGCACGGAATACGCGATAACACAGGTTTTGTCCTTTCCGATGCCCCGACGACTCTTGCCCAGGTTCTCGGTTCCCGGGGCTATCGCACGGGGGGGGTTGTAGGCGCGTTTGTACTGGATTCGCGCTTCGGATTAGTTCGGGGGTTCGATTACTACTTTGACAACTTCGAAAGCGGCACTCTCGAAACCGCCAGCCTCCAAGTCAGTGAAAGGCGGGGGGAAGACGTTCTGGCAGAAGCCCAGCGGTGGGTCGCGCAAAACCCGGAGCAGCCATTTTTCGCCTTCATTCATCTTTTTGACCCGCATGCTCCGTATGCACCGCCCGTGTCCTTTCAAAACGCTCTCTCCCCGTACGATGGAGAGGTCGCGTACGTTGACGCACAGCTAGGCACCTTCTTTGCCTTTCTTCAGGAACGTGGGCTCTGGAAGGACTCGCTGGTGGTCCTGACCGCCGACCACGGTGAGGGCTTGGGAGAGCACGGAGAGGCCCATCACGGAATGTTCCTTTACGACTCCACGCTTCACGTTCCGCTGATCCTGAAGTTGCCTGACGCCGTGGGACACGGACGGCGCGTGTCCGATCAGGTCCGCCTGATCGACGTGATGCCGACCATACTGGACATTATCGGGCAGTCTGCGCCTGAGACGGTGCAGGGAGTCAGCCTCCAGCCGGCGTGGAAGACTGGACAGTTGCCTGAGCTCGCGGCATACAGCGAGACCCAGTTGCCGTTTCTAAACTACGGCTGGAGCGGGCTCGATTCGTACCGGGCCAAGGGGGAGAAACTGATCGATGCGCCCCGTCCCGAGTTGTACAACCTGAAGGACGACCCCCGCGAGACGCAAGACTTGTTCTCACGGCATAGGGAGAGGGCATTGCAGCTTCGCGAAGTGAAACAGCGGATCGTGGGAACTGCGGCCCGGCTGCCTTCGAATTCCAGGCAGGCCCGGGTGGACCAGGAAACCATTCGGAGACTGCGCTCCCTCGGATATATGGCCGGAGGCAGTTCCCGGATGCCCCAGGTAGGGCCGAACCAGAGTCTGGCGGATCCCAAGGACAAGATCGGCCTCTTCAACCGGATCTCAGAAGCTCAGCTGGCGTCCCAGGAAGGGAAGTTCGAGGAGTCGGTCGAGCTCTTGAAGGAGGTGCTGTTGCGCGATCCCTCGGTCTTCTTTGCCCATTCGGTCCAGGCTCTCAATTACCTGGAGCTGAAGCGCCCTGCGGACGCTCTGCCTCATCTTCGATCAGCGGTAAAACTGCGATCGGAGGACCAGGGCGCCCATTTCTACCTGGCCATGGCTCTGATGCAGCTGGGAAGGACCGACCAGGCGATCCCGGAGATGGAAGTAGCGCTCAGGCTCGACCCGGAGAACGAGGCGGCCGTCAACAATCTGGCGACGATGTACCTGCAGAAAAAGCAGTTTGACAGCGCGGTGCCGCTTCTGGAGCGCATAACTCGAGAACATCCACAGGATGTGGCGGCGTTTGTGAATCTTGGTCTGGCGCAAATGCTGCAGAAACAACTCAGTCAGTCGATGACGTCTTTTGAGCGGGCCCTGCAGCTCAATCCCAACATTCCGGAAGCGCACAATAACCTCGGCTTGCTCTGCCTGGAGATGAACCAACCTGACCAGGCGATCCTGCATTTCGAACGCGCCCTGGCCCTTCGCCCCGACTACGCCAACGCGCGCGAAAACCTCGCGAGAGCACGCGCCAAGTGACGCCGCGGGCGTCCGCTGGGAGTGCAGGCGTCTCGCCTGCGCTGGGGACCGGGGCGTCCCCGCCCCGGTCGCGCCGTAGCACAAGCGATTTTCGAAACGGCTCGAACGGGGCGAGACGCCCCTTGCCCCAGTGCAGGCGAGACGCCTGCGCTCCCAGCGGGTGCCTGCACTTTGAAATTTGAGAAGCTCTTTAGCTGGGTATCCTCCTGAACGCGCTCCCAAACCTCCACTCTTCGGCCATCTCGACCAATCCTGCCTTCACTGGGTTCATGTGAATGTAGTCGACGGCGTTTTGGTAGTGCTCCTCGTTGCGTATGAATCGGTCGAAGTTCTCTTCCTGCCACAGCTGACCTTCTACTCCGATGATTTTGCCTATCTCGTGCGAGGTCCATGACTTCCAGCTATGCATGATTTCCTTTAGCTGTACCCATTGTTCAAACAAGGTGTGTACGTGATTTGGCATGATTACCCAGTCGAGGATCCGATAGCGCTTGCCGTCGAAATGGAGCAAGGCTCCTTCGACAATCTTCGCAACTCGTTCGTCCCGCAGCCAACATTGACCGTAGCCTTTGTCTAGGTAAGCTTCTATCGCTTTACGCCTGGCTGCCTCGCCGAACCTCTCGCCGAGTTGCTTGTACTCCAGCACAATTTCAACCGGGAGTGCGTCAGCGAGATGAAAAGTAACCGTCTGAAGGTCGTTCGGGCAGGAGAGGTGCGGAAGGTAGCCGCGTGAATACCAAAGGGGGAGTTCGTCCATCGTCTGTTCCTCCACTGACTATTACGCTCGAGAAGAGAAATCTACGAAGGAAAATTCGCGGGGGGAGACAAAGTTGTAGGCGTCCGCTGGGAGCGCAGGCGTCTCGCCTGCACTGGGGCAAGGGGCGTCTCGCCCCGTTCGCGCCGTTTCGAAAATCGATTGTGCCAGCGGCGCGAACGGGGCGAGACGCCCCTTGCCCCAGTGCAGGCGAGACGCCTGCGCTCCCAGTGGACGCCTGCACCTTCGCCTCTGCAGAAAAGTTTCCTTCTTGCCCGAAGAGTGGAGGTTCGGAGCGCGGCGCGAACGGGGCGAGACGCCTGCACTCCCAGCGAGACGCCAGCCAGCGCTTCAGTTTGGTTCTATTTCCTCAATCGGCGGGACTTCGGAGCGGTTGGTGTCTCTTCTTTGATCGTGGGCTTTCTTTAGTTCGCGGTACTTGGTCAGGGCCTGCTGGGCGTCTTCGCGGCGCTGTGACTTGGTGTAGGCGCGTGACAGCTGGTACTGGATGTAATACGCCTCGGGATTCAGCTTGGCCGCTGTTTCGAGATTGGCGATGGCGAGAAGTGTCTGGTTCTGATCAAGGAAGGCTCTTCCGAGCTGGTAGTACGGCTCGGCGTAATCGGGCGCCAATCGGGTCACCTCTTCGAGGAGCGGGACCGCCTCGTCAGACTTCCTTTGAAGAACCAGCACGAAAGCCTTGTGATACATGGCCTGGGGATGGCGGGGATTCAG
This sequence comes from Acidobacteriota bacterium, assembly GCA_003819755.1. GTDB lineage: Bacteria > Acidobacteriota > UBA6911 > RPQK01 > RPQK01 > RPQK01. The sequence continues at coordinate 10,037 of RPQK01000078.1, forward strand.
CTTAAGCTCAAGTTCGAACTCCTCCCTGGCCTTGTCGAGCTCTCCCTGGCGCACCAGAACCGTTCCCGAGAAGTAGTGAGCTTCGGGGATGGCGGGGTTTTTCTCCAAAGCCAGACGGAACTGCGCAAGCGAATCTTCCCAATTGCCCCGCAGTGCCAACACGCGGCCTTTCAACAGGTAAAGGTCAGATATTTCCGGCCGGGCTTTGATGAGAGCATCGGTGACGCTCAGCCCTTCGTCCAGGAACCGTTTGTCCACGAGCTCGATAGCGAGCTGCGCGAGCAACCCGGGTATTTCCGGTTTCTTGGGCGAATGCCGCCAGGCGCTCAGCAGGGCGGTCGCCGCCTTATCCGGCTGTCCGGTCCTAAGCCGAGCCAGGCCGAGATTAAAGAAGATATCGGGAAGCGAAGGATCCCAGTAGGCCGCATTTTCCAGGAAATCCCCGGCCCGCGCAAAGTCCTCCCGCATGGTCTCCAGCCGGCCGAGGTTCTGGTAAGCAAACCCGGCGGTCTTTCCGTACGTCTGGACCACTCCTTCCAGGTGCTTGCGGGTTGCCGGATCTGGCGGATCGACATCGAGCACCACGGCGGGCTCCGCGGATTCCGCAATCGTCCCGACGTCCTGGCTGCTCATGCCCTCTTCTTTCGGGCTGCTGGCTGCTGCCTGCTCCTTGGCGCGCAGAGTCTTCAGCACCTGGGACCGTTTCAGGTGTTCGGATGCCTCGGCCGTTTGCCCGGCTTTCCTGAGCGCCTGGCCGAGCATGAAATGACCGTTCGCAATCTGGTACCCGTTCCGCCTCTCGTCGGGCGTCAACTCAATGGCCTTCTTGAGAAGGGGTATGGCGGTCGACTCGTCACCTGATTGAAAGAAGGCCTGTCCCAGGTACAGGTAAGCATCCGGTGTGTTCGGACTCAGGGCCACCGCTTTTCGGAGGTGACGGATCGCGGTCGGGTAGTCGCGGCTCCGAACGGTTACCACGCCCAGAAAGAAGTTCGGGAGATACTCGGATGGATTGTTAGCCAGTTCTGCTTCAAACGCTTTGCGCGCCTCCGGAAAAGCCGCCCCGCCCTCCATTTTCAGATAGGTCAGGCCAAGATAGTAGTGCGCCCGAGGGGTCTGGGGGTTCAATTCCAGGGCCCGTTTGAATTCGGCGACCGCGTCCGCCGCATAGCCCGTCTCCCGGAAGGCCCTGCCGACCAAGAGATGAAATTGAGGGGTGTCCCCGATTTTCTTCGACATTTGGGCGAAGACGTTTTTCGCCTCCTCCACGCGCTTGATTCTCAGGTCTGCCAAAGCGAGGGTGTACGCCACCCTCACGTTATCGGGTTCTTGTCCGACCGCCCGACTCAACTCTTGTGCGGCGAGCTCGAACTCTCCCTTCATGAAATGGAGCTTCCCGAGCAGGTGGCGGGCTTCGGCGTTAAGGAGATCGAGGGGAAGTATCTGTTCAACTGCGGCGATCCCCTCGTCGTATCGACCGGTTTTCAAATAGACAATCCCGAGTCCCAGCAGGGCGCGAAACATCATGCCGGATGCGCTTCGGCTTGCTTCCCGGTAAGCTCTCTCGGCCCGTTCGTACTCTTTCAGACCGTTATGCGCAGCTCCGAGTTGATCGAGCGAGATCCCAGCGAGCCGACGGAAATCGCTTTCCGCCTTCTCCAGTTGGCGCTTTTCCAGCGCCAGCATGGCCGATCGGGAAAGCTCCTCGATCATTTCGCCGGTCGTTTTCTGCTGCGTTCGTTGCGGTTGGGCAGAGACAGTCGTAACAAGCAGCAGCATGAAAACCAGTCTTCGCATAAAGGTGGGACTAAGATAGCAGAATCAAAGGGGCGTAAGTAAGCCGGGAGGGAAGCGTCCACCGATAAAGGACCTCAAGGACTTCAAAGACCTCAAGGACCAAAAGGACAAAGCCAGTTCGTTTTGGTCCTTGAGGTCTTTGAGGTCCTTGAGGTCCTTTAGAGGGACAAAAAAAGGCCGGAGAGCCAGGCTCTCCGGCCTTTCCAACGACTTCAGGTTGCCGATCAGCTTACCAGGAGATCTTCAGCGCGAGCTGAATTTCGCGAGGTTCACGAATCGTGTTAACCCTGCCGAAGTTGATGTTGTTCATGGTCCAGTTCGTCAGTTTGCCGGTCGCTGGATCGATGTCTTCATCGGTCAGCGAGAAACCCGAATCGACATACTGGAACTGGGTGTGGTTGAAGGCGTTGTACAGTTCCGCGCGGAACTGTAGCGTGGCGCCCTCTTCATTCCACCACGGGATCCCTGGGAAGTTCTTCATGAAAGACAGATCCCAGTTGTTCAGGCCCGGTCCACGGAACTGGCCCGGTGCGGAATTGCCCAGCCGACCTACGACATCTGGCGGCTTGAAGGCCGCTGTGTTGAACCACTTGTCGATGGTCTTCGGACCCTTGGTGTCGGCCACGACATCAGGACGGTTGTTGTTGGTGCCGGTATAACCTGAACAGCAGTTAATCGTCACCGGAACTCCGCTGTTTGCCGTCATGATGATCGAGGTTTCCCAAGCACCAAGGAGGGTGCGCAGGAACCCGTTCTGACCTTCCAGGTTGGGAGTCCTGTAGATCACGTTTCCGCTGTAAATGTGGGTCCTGTCAAACGATGCCAGACCTTTGTCATAGGCAACGTTGAACATGTCGGTCAGGTTGGTGGAGCCGATGTGCCCCAGACCGAACGACGTCGACAACAGCTTGCTGTAGGTGTAAGACGCCTGGTAGGACAAGCCGTGCGAGAACCGCTTTACCAGGTACGCCTGGAACGAGTGGTACCAGGAGTCGAAACCGCGACTGGACAGCGTCAACCCGCCCGTTCCTTTGAGAGGATAGAGCGGACGGAGCTGATCTCGGGCTGCATCGTTGTCGCCGATGCCGTCCATGTTCCAGATCGCGAATTGCGTCCGATCCTTGACTGCTACCTGGTTCAAGTTGATCTGCCCGGCCAGGTTATGACCACGGTTCGCAACGTACCCGATCTCGACCTTGGTGTCCTTCCAAACCTCTCGTTCGATCGTCAGGTTCCACTGGTAGCTGCCCGGGGTCGGAGCATGGATTTCCTTCCCGGCGCCCGCCACCCCAGTGCCGCCTGAGTACGTGTTGTCGGTCGGCAGCGAATCGAACGGCCGGCCGCCGCCGCCCCACACGATCGTCTTGACGAACGGAGGGTTGGCGCCCAGATTCATGGCATCGCTGACCGCTTCACGGTTGAAGAACATGCCGCCGCCGAGGCGGATGGCCCACTTCCCCTTACCGGTCGGATCCCAAGCGAGACCGAGACGCGGAGCAAAATCGAACCAATGGTTCTGTGCGAGGCTCTCGGAATCGACGTCAACGCCCTTGGTGTTGCCCGGCCAGATCATGCCGTTATCGGATGTAGCGCCCTTCGCAGGGTCGTAAACCTGCATCACGAAACTGCCGATATGTCCGTTCGCGTCCCAGGGGTTGGGCAGGTACGCCCACCGCATTCCGTAGTTGAGAGTCACACGAGGCGTCAATCGCCACGTATCGGCGAAGTAAGTCTCGTAGTCCTTCCAACGCACCTCTACGCGCGCGTTCGCGCTGTTCTCGGTGCCGCCGCCCCAATACGTCCCCTTCAGCAGCATGTCTGCGACACCGTTACCGGTGACTACACCGCCGCGTCCGGGGGCATTCGGCTGACCCCAACCGCCAGCCCCCGGCCCGTTTCCAGCGATGGCACGGCCGCCATCAGTCCAGAAAGCCGGCGAGTAAGCGGGGCTGTTGCCGTTCAGGTCTTCGTTCTTGCTGTTCTGGCTATACAGGAAGCCAGCCTTGAACGAGTGATCACCCATGACTTTGGAAAAGTCATCCTTCCAAACCCAAAGGTCCATCTCGTTCTGCCACGGGGACTGTGTCCAGAGGTCGTTGCCCATCGGGTCGCCCCAGAAAACCGCATGGCCTCTGTCGTCCGGTCCCGGGAAGACCTCGGGAATGGTTGAAGTCATCTCCTTGTTGATGCCTTCACCTGCAGGGTTGCGGTCGACCATAATTTCGTTACCGGACCAGGACCAGGTGACCTGGTTGACTGTGCCGGTACCGAAACTGGAGGTCCACTGTGCGGTCACGCTGTGACCCGGCTGGTTCCAGTCGGAGTCCACGTTCGGGAACACATCGTCACCCCACAGGCCGCCTTCCTGGAAGCTGGGAGAATTGTTCTTCCAGGTGTCCAGGGTCAGGCGCCCCATCACCGAATGTTTCTCGGTGATGTTGTAATCGCCTCTGATCTGCTCCTGTCGGGTATTGATCGGCGCCTTGGGAGCGGCGACCCAGTTGTAACCGGGGACCTTTCCGCCAGACGGAGCGATCGTGGGCGCGGGGTACAGCTTGAGCCACGCCTTGCCGAAGGGGCTCATCCGGTCAGCCGGGATCTTGTTGTTCGGGAAGGGCTCACCGGAGATCCAGTCGACTGGATCGGGATAGTCACGGGAGTTGGGCCCGCTGAAATCATACTGCTGTTCCAGCGCGGTCGGGACGAGCCTTTGCCGCGGCACGCCGCGTCCTTCCTTCCGCCACTCCTGAGACCAGAAGAAAAAGGCCTTGTCCTTCAGGATCGGGCCGCCGACCGTATAACCGAAGTTATTGTTGATCAGCGCCTGCTTCTTCGGGCAGTCTTTTCCGCCGGCTGCCTCGCATTCACCGCGTGCGCGGTTCAGGAAGAAGTTCGTGGCATTGAGGACATTGTTCCTGTGGAACTCGTAAACGCTTCCATGGAACTCGTTCGTGCCGCTCTTCGTGACGACGTTGATCTGCGCCCCCGAAGAAGCTCCCATGTCGGCTGAGTAGCTGTTTCTCTGGATCTTGAATTCCGCAATGGAATCGACTGACGGGTACGTGAGAATCGTGCGCCCGGAGCCCATATCCACGTTGTTGGATCCGTCGACCAGCCACATGTTTGAATTCGACGAACTGCCGCTGAAGGAGATGTCGACACCCGCGAACAGACCGGTGTAACGCACGTTTGCGCCCTGGCCCTGGGAAGCCCCGGGAACCAGGAGGCTCAACTGTACGAAACTACGTCCGTTCAGAGGCAACTCGGTGACCTGCTCGCCGGTGATGAGGTTGGACACTTCACCGCTTCGCAGTTCGACCTGTGCAGGGGACGCCCCTTCGACGGTCACCTGTTCGGCTACGTCACCGACTTGCAGGGTGATGTTGACCACGCGGTTAGACCGAATGTCGATCTTCGTCGCATCCGAGGTCGCGGTCTTGAACCCGGGCATTGTCACCGAGACGGTGTAGTTGCCTACATGGACGTTCGTCGCATTGTAGAAACCGGCGTCATCTGAGACGACGGTACGCTTGACTCCTGTTTCGACGTTCGTGATGACCACCTCGGCGCCCGGGATTACTGCGCCGGTCGGGTCCTTCACGACTCCGCTGACGGTGCCCTCGGCCTGTGGAAACACCAAGACCATGGAAGCCATCAGCACCGTCGCGCACAAGAGTGCGAAACGAAGCTTCATATCTTCCTCCCCTCCTAGAAGAAAGAATGATTTTGTTTTTGGTACCCGGAGAGTTTTTGGCAGCTCCATGCATCAGTACCGTACGCTTCAAAGGCCGGATGCACCCCGACCCTGGAGACCTGGGAGCCAGTCCCTATTTACATCACTCTCAATTTGAATGCAAATTAAAAAAGCGGGGTTGAAGAATCCGGCAAACTGGCCTCAAACACTGGACAGACCAGATTCCGCGAATCTTTGAGGTGCAAGTAGGGAACGCGCGGAGAGTTAGCGGAGTTAACCGAGGTAAAGAGGCGGTAAATGCCGAGTTTGGAAACTGCTCACGGCTGAGAAGGTGTGAAAAAATCAAGCGTGTCGACGGGCTTTTATCGTGGCCGGACTCTCCAGAGTCCGGCGCGTGGATGATGGCTGGTTGCACGATGTACGCGC
>RPQK01000079.1 GCA_003819755.1 Acidobacteriota bacterium
CGGGTTGCGTTTTGACGCAAACGCGCGCTCCGAAAGCGCTTCGAAACTAAGGCGGCTGCACGAATCAGCGGCGGTTGAGTGGCGCGTTGTTTGCGCTGTATCGAAACCCCGCGGCCCCGAAGGACCATCGAAGAGGTACGACTAGGTCCTTCAGGGCCGCGGGGTTTCGATACAGCGCAAACAACGCGCCACTCAACCGCCGCTGATTCGTTGCAGCCGGCTTAGTGAACCGGATCGACCACCTTGAAGCGTCTGTCCGACAAAACATTAAGTGACGCCTGCTTCCATCCTGTAAATCCTGTAAAGCCTGTGCAAAAAAAGTAGAATGACCCGCATGTTGAGGACTTGTTTCAGGACGACGTCACACCTTGTCGGCGCGCTCGCCGGGTTGCTCGTTGTTGCGTCTCTGTTTTCGGCAGAAGCGCTTCAGGCCGAGGAGCCGGTGCTCGCGCAGATCCGTGACCACAAACAGGGCGTGGCGCTCTGGTGGACCGGGCATAACGGCTGGCTGATCAAGGCCCAGAGCGCGCTGATCGGGACCGATCTGGTCCTTGCGGACCCCGAGCGGATGAGCAATCCGCCCCCGGTCTCCGCCGACGAGATCGCCCCGCTACTCGACGTGGCGATCGTGACCCACGGACATGGTGATCACTTTAACGGCCCGACTTCCCGGATACTGGTCGGAAAATCCCGCTGCGTGTTCCTGGTGCCGGCGAGTTGCCTGGATGAAGCGAAGAAGTTCGGGATACCGGCGGAGCGAACCTTCATCGCGCGGCCGGGTGAGTCCGTCGAGGTCCGAGGTATTAAGATCGACGTCTTGCGTGCGCTTCACGGACACACTCAAGGGATGGTCTACCACGAGGCCAACCTGGAGGATTGCGGGTACCTGCTCCATCTGGATGGCAAGACGGTGCTGCAGCCCGGCGACTCGGTGCTCCTGGAAGACCACCTGCTGCTTGGAAACGTTGATGTCCTGATCTTCTCCCCAACCGAACACAACTGGTGGATTGATGGTTCCGTGACCGCTATCCGAAGCTTGAGGCCGGACCTGATCCTGCCCCAGCATCGCGACACGTACCCGGTCAATGAGCAGAACCGGTACTGGACGAATGGTTACTCTTTTGAGGTCAAGGCGCGGTTACCGAAAGAACTGCAGGAGCGCTACCGCGTGGTGAAGATGGGCGAGCGCGTGCTGGTGCCGTGAGGCCTTCCGGTCCGCGCTTTGGCGTAAATCCCGTTAAATCCTCTCTGCACGAACTGCCTGGTTGCGGCCGGCTCGGTTCTCTTGACTCCTGTTGCCTTCCCGCTTCCGGTTGGCGTGGCCCAGTCCACTTCGACCTGAAACCGGTCGTTATTCAGAAGGATCGCGCCCGCCTCGGGGGTCGCGGTTGCCTGCCCGGTTTCAATTCCGCTCGATCCTCGGCGGAGTTGTTCGACGGGTTAGCATCGTCCGGGCCGCTCACTGTCGCCGTATTTACCACAGAACCTACGAGGCCCGGCTGGACGCTGACGTTCAGGTCGATGTCGTAAAAACAGCGGGGGCATAGCCGCACATTCCACGTGCAAGTCACCGTCTGTCCCTGGTTGCTGCAGGTGAAGGTTGAAGACGTGGCCGAGACGAAGGTGATACCCGGCGGAAGCTGATCGACGACGGTTATGGTTCCGCTGCTGGTCACTGTCCCTTGATTGCCCACCCGTAGCCGGTAAGTCGCCGGCTCTCCAGCCCGGAATTCCCCGACTCGGGACTTGGTAATCGAAAAGTCGACGGCTTCGGCCATTCCGTAAAGGCTCACTGCTGTTTTCGAACGCAACGGATTACTGGATGGAATGCGAAGCACCGCGAGCTCCCCTGCGCCCGAGGTGCTGGAAAGAGCCTGAGGAGCAAAAGACAATCCTATACTGCACGTGTGAGACGCAGCGAGCACCTGTCCCGAGCAGCCGTCCTGAGTGATCGCAAATGCCGACCCATTCCGACCACCTAACGAGCTCTGACCGAGCGATATGCTCGTCGCCGAAGCGTTGCGGAAGGTGATCGTTCGGTCGGCTCTGCTTCCCAAGGGGACCTGTCCGAACGGTAGGATCGCGCCGCAGTCGGTCTGCAGCCCGGATAGGCTGACCCGCAGTAATACCGCCGCCCCAGGCCCACTTCCAGTCTTTTCGATCAGTTCGATTTTGATGCCCCGATATGGGTCGATAAAGTCGTGACCGCCGGCAATATCGGCAAATCCGCCGTCAAGCAAGTCCTGCGCGCCGGCCGAGACTGGGGATTCACTTGTCACCGCCCCGTGATCCGGCCATCCAGCGGCATGGTCCTCGATTCGTCGCCGAAATGCACCCGGGCCGGCGAGCCAGGGAGCTCCGACGACCCGGGCACCAACGAAAGCCCCGCTTGATAGTTGAGAAAGTCCGAAATTGACGCCCGCCGTCTCCTGGCCGGCGACGACGAGCAGGGATTTGGCCTGAGCGTGATCAGCCGCGTTGTCGTAGTATTCAGCCTTGTAACCGAGCTGACTGTGAATCCCGGCAAAACCAGTGCCGGGCAAGACCCCCCTGACCGTGTAGTATCCCAAGGAATCCGTTCGGAGAGGTTAAGTAGCGCCAGCTCGAATCATAGATGTCAACGTAGATGCCTGCAATCCCCTGGCCGTCCGAGTCTCGTATGACTCTACCGGAAACCGTTCCACCCAGGCCCAGGCTGAAATTGATGTTGCTGGTCTGAGCCCCCAGGGCCACGGTGACAAGCGTCGCGGTAGCGCTTGCTGGGGAGTTGTCAAAATACTCGTCGACCAGGTCCCCGTCGTGGAAGGTGCCGACGTAGTATAAACCGCCCGGCAGGCCGCGCACGGTGTATTGCCCGGTCACATCCGTGGTTGCGCTCTCATAGAACTGAGAATTGGCGGCCGACACCTCGATATTCGGGACTCCCTGACCGTCGGAGTCCCTTACGACTCTCCCCGAAACCGATCCTCCGATGGTCAGCTGGAAGTTGACGGTGGTATCCATCCCCGCAGTCACGCCGACGGGCGTCGCCGAGTTAAGCGATAAGGCGTTGTCGTAGTATTCGTCGATGTATCCTTGATTGTTAGTGACCCGCAGATACACGTTTCCCTCTGGCACATTTGCTACTGAGTACCAGCCCGCCCGGTTCGAACCGGAGGCGGCGACCCAGTAACCGGCCGAGTCGTAGACGTTGACGACCACATCGGAGATACCCGTGCCATCCGCGTCGCGAGTGATTCGTCCCGAAACAGAGGCCCCGAGGTTGAGCTTGAAGTCGATGCTTGATGTCACCGTCCCGGACGTCACTGTCGCCGGCGTTGCCGTACTCAGGTCTCTGGCATCCTGGTAGAACTCATCGACGTAGCCTAAGGTGTTGCTGGTTCCCACATAGGCGGTCCCCGGCCGAATTCCAGCCAGCAGATAGTCACCGGTTATGTCAGTCGATGTCAAACCCAAGGGGTTCCAGGCCGAGTCATAACACCGGACTGACACGCCCGGGATTCCGGAGCCCTCGGAGTTCGTCACCCTTCCCTTGATAGCACCGGGTAGTTCGAGACTCGTAAAACGGACCGAATGCGGCGAATTGTCGGTACAATCAAAAAAAGAATCCGAGAACAGGCGTATCTGCACCGCGTCGCTGGTTGCGAAGGCCCCGGCCGGTTTTCGGTAATCGATCCAATATCCAACCGGGTTTCCGGAGCCATTCACCCCCACAGGGATGGTGAGTGCCTTTACCCCACCCGAAGGTTGTTCCAGCTGCTCCAGCACATAGTCTCCGGAGCTCGTCACATTCATGACATTCGTTTCGGACAGCCATCGAGCCTGCGCCTTCCGGACAGACGAGAAGTGCAGGAAGGAGGACGACGTCCCCATCGTGTCTGCGCCATCTCCGTATTCGTTCCACGCGCCGAACGGGTGACTTGGGTCAAGGATGTTCTCACCCAAACCCGCGAGCGAGGAGGCATGCCCGAAACCGAGATTGTGACCAAACTCATGCGCGACGGTTGAGCTCACTGCGCAGTCGCCGTCAATCCAGGCGACCGATGCGGTCCATTCGCCCTCCAGCGGGGTCTGAATAGTCCAAGTTCCCACGCTACCTAGTCCACACAGTCCTCCGAGCGGGAGGTGGGGAAAGACGAGAATCAGTCGTGAATAGTCGTGCAGATTGACCGATGGACCCAGAATCTTTAGAGCTTCCTCCAGGAGCTTGTCGCTGTTGACGGAACAGCCGCCCCCAATCTCGGTATAACTGATTCCCATCGTCTTCCAGTCGAGGACATCGACATCCAGCCAGAGCTTCCCGTAGGAGTTTTCCCTCAAGAACCGGTCTGTAGAGTCGGGATTCAGGACGACCCGGTTTTGAATCTCACCGGTCGTGAACGGTTGAACAGTCAGATCACGGAAGTTCAGCAGGGCGACGAGCGTCGGTTGAGACCCGGTCGTAACGTTCGCCTGCGCCGCAGGGTAAAAAGAGCGCGGAAGCGAGTCGAGAATTGACATCTGGCTCACACGCAGGTCGTTTCCCACGCGGACTCCCGAAACCCTGATCCGCGCGTTCGGGCGTGGCAACTGGCCCGGCGTCTCCATCATCTCAAGGCGCACGCGCTTCGTTTCGGTCTGTAAGAAGTACTCCAGACGATGACGCCAATGGCCGGCATCGTCCCGCTCGTCGACCGCCAAGACCTGGACCTCGCCCTCAAGACTCGTCTCGGCAGGGACCTGTCCGAAACCTGTTTCAATCCCGAGTGGCCAAGCGGCAAGTGCCAGCCACAGGAAAGCGAACACGTTCGCCAACGGCCGAGAAAAAGCTGATTGTGGCGAGAATCGAACGGAATGCCTCTTACGCAATCTGGACATCTTCCCCCCCTTTTCTTGTCAGTAAGCGCGGCGCTCTCAAGACCGCTTCTCCTGCGGCTTTTTGAGAGAGCGCTTACCCCGAAGAAGAACATCCTAGAACGCTTGCAGATCGTAGACGCTGCTTTGCACTCCTTGCTTCCCCTCGTACAGTTTCTGGCGCCACTGGCCGGTCACCTTGTCGAACTCGTCAACCGCCAATGCCTGGAGGTCACCCTCAAGAACCCGCTCGGAGCCGAGCAAGGCTAGGAAAAGTACCAGAAGGCGTCGGACTGCAATCACCACGGGTCCGCATGAAGTGACTCGCGTGTGCATACCCCCCTTTGAGTCGTCACTTGTAGCATCTGCCGGGCCAGTGGTCAAGCCATTGGCCCGGCGAGATTTAGCCGAATGGACTGCCTCGTCCTTGGCTGACTGGTCGATCGTTTCTCGGGCCTTAACCACGAAACACACGAAACACACGAAAAGAAAAACCCGTAAGCTGGCGTCTGATCCTTTTCGTGTGTTTCGTGTGTTTCGTGGTTAAGGCGCAGCAGCGCGACCCAGTCAATTCGAAAGCGCGAGTCGATCTGCGAAGAAGATGGGCACAAGTTTCTCCACACGACATACGAGACTCCCGAGCGGTCTTCGAGTCACCCGACGACTACGAACGGCTGTTCGCCCTCGTTGCCGACTATCACTACGTTGTCCCCGATGACCGTATCCCGTATGTCCTGGACGTGTGCCAGGAATTGAGCGAGAGGTTCGAGGGATCAGTAGTCAATAGTAGCCGGTGGCCAATAGTCAGTGGTCAGTAGTAGCAAATCAATAGTCAGGTAATCAATAATCAGGATCGAACTGAAGATGCAGCCCATTCACTTTTATTTTCCCTGGAAGCTCGAGTTCGGCTGTGGCGTGATTCGCGAGTGTGCGAACGACCTTGCCACGGCCGATTGGCGCGCCGTTGCGGGCTCCCGGTGAGACTTTGCGAGGCAGGCATCCCGCGGGACGCGATCGAGCGCATGGCGGCTGCCGCGATGAAAGTGACGAGGCTCCTGAAGAACAACCCGCGGGAACTGAGCCTCGCCGACGCGGAGTCGATCTACACGGAGGCGTATGAGTAAAAGTCTTTTGATAGGTCTGACGATGGGAGACCCGGCTGGGATCGGTCCGGAGCTCTGCCTTCGCGTCCTGAAAGATCCGCAGATCCTGGATGTTTGCACTCCTGTCGTCTTCGGTGATGCGGGAGTTTTGGAGCGGGTCGCGCGAGTCCTCGGATGGCCGGTGGCCGAGCGCGTCGTCGCCCTGAAGCAGTGGGAGGCCGGGCCTGTGCCGGACGGCGGGCCGGGTGTCGTGGACTGTTCGATGCTGGACGCGGCGACCGTAGAAAAAGGCCGTGTGCAGCCGGCGTGTGGCCGGGCGGCGTATGGGTACATCGAAGCCGCAATTCGCTCGGCGCTATCCGGGAAGATTGCCGCAGTGGTGACAGCGCCGATTAACAAGGAGGCACTGAAGGCGGGAGGCATCAACTACCCGGGGCATACCGAAATCTTTCAGGCGCTGAGTCATTCGGGCGGCGTCTGTATGATGCTGACGTCGGACGAGATCACGGTTAGCATGGTGACGACCCACATCGGACTTATGGAGGTCGGCGAGCATCTTAGTCCGGAGCGGGTCGCAGAAGTTGTCCGTTTGACTGCTGAGGCGTTGCGACAGATGCTGGGGCGGCCTCCCCGGCTGGCGGTCTGCGGGTTGAATCCGCATGCAGGGGAGCACGGGCTGTTCGGCCGGCGGGAGGAGGAGGAGCTGATAACACCCGGAATCGAGCAGGCGAAAGCTGGTGGGATCGATGTCCGAGGCCCGTTTCCGCCCGACGCCATATTTGTCCCCGTCTGTCGGGAGCGTTACGACGCGGTGATCTGCATGTACCATGACCAGGGTCATATCCCGTTTAAAATGCTGGCCTTCGATAAGGGCGTGAATATCACGCTCGGCAGTAACGTCATTCGGACGTCGGTCGACCACGGCACCGCCTTCGACATTGCCTGGACGGGAAAGGCCGACCCGAAGAGCCTGATTCAGGCCGTGTTCTGGGCAGTGCGACTGGCGGAGGGTGGGCGGTGAACGGGGCTTTTATTGTGGCCGGACTCTCCAGAGTCCGGCGCCGGGCTCGCGAGAGCCCGGCCCAAAAGCGGCCGGGCTGCCGGACTCTGGAGAGTCCGGCCACAATGAGAGTGCTGGCGGATGATTTCTCAGGCGCTGCGGAAGTAGCCGGCGTCGGCTTCCGGTACGGGCTTCAGGCGGCTGTTCAACTCGATAGTCAGGTGCCGGCGCCCCACCGCGAGCTGGCAGTGCTCGACATCGACTCGCGATCAAAGTCCGAAGGGGAGGCGGTCGGCCTGGTAGAGTCCGCTCTCGATCGGGGCCGGATTGTCTTCAAGAAGATCGACTCGGTTCTGCGGGGGCACGTGGTCGCGGAGATCCGGCCATTCCTGGAGTCCAAGCGCTACTCGCGCGCTCTGGTCGTCCCTTTTAACCCTGACCTCGGCCGGGGTATTAGAAACGGAGTGTACCGGGTACACGACGTTCCGATCAGCCACACGCCTTTTCGTGACGATCCCGAGTACCCGATCACGACCTCGGATGTCTTGACGATGCTGGGCGCCGGCGAAGGGGTGGTCCGGCTTTGTCGGCTCTCCGATGCCTTGCCCGATACGGGGATCGTGATCGGAGAGGGGGAGACGTTCGAGGAGCTCGAAGCTTGGGCCGATCGAGTCGACGCGAAAACCGTTCCGGTTGGTGGAGCACCCTTCTTCGCGGCCTGGCTCAAGAGCCGTGGAACGCGGGCCGGCCGGCCTCCCTGTCCAGAAGCGGGCCAAACAACGCTGGTGGTATCCGGAACCACCTCTCGAGTGGTCGACTGGCGTTCTGTTCGGGAAGAGGGCGTTGTCCGCCTGCTGGCAATGCCGGAGGCCGTGTTTGAGGGTTCACAAGAAGATGTGAGTGGATGGGCAGCCGACGTCGTCGCCACTCTGGATGCGACTGGCGTGGCGGTCGTCTCAATTGGCGGCGCGCGGTTACTGGACCGGTCTCAATCTCCGCGGCTCGCCGCGCGCCTGGCCGAAGTGGCCGCTTCGGTCCTGACCCGGCGGCCGGTGGATCAGCTCTGGCTGGAAGGGGGCGCAACCGCGTCAGCGGTCGTACGGCAGATGGGCTGGATATCCCTGGATGTTGTGGGCGAGGCAGCACCGGGAGTAGTGCAATTGCGTCCGGTCTCAGGCGGTCCACTCATCACCGTCAAACCGGGGAGTTACCCGTGGCGGCGGGGTGTAGTCGGCTGCCAGCCTAAGGCAGTTTAACCACCGAGACACAGATCAGGCGACCTGTTGCGATGAGCTGAGTTTTAACCACGAAACACACGAAGCACACGAAAGAAATTCTGAGGCCTTTTTCGTGTGTTTCGTGTGTTTCGTGGTTAAACGGGAGTTGCCTGGCATGACATTCAGAATTTCCTTTTTCTGCTCCTCCTCGCTGCTCTGCTGGGCTTCTTCGCGCCGGACAGCGAAACGAGCAATTCGATCGGCATCAGAATGGATGCTCATCGATGGGAAAACGGTCCTCGCCTGGGAAGACGGCGAAGCTCAGAAGGCGGGGACTATCCCTCTTATCAAGGGTAAGAAGTACCCGATCGAGATTGTCTATGCACACGACCACGGTGAGAACACCTACCTGAATCTCCTGTGGAGCTGGGCCGGACAGCCGACCGCCGCGATTCCGCGCGAGGCCCCGAGGACAATTTCCAGAGCTGGTTCGACACGGGAGGACTTTGGTCGCTCCCCCGTCTTGGCGCCCGCCGGTGGGAATTTCAAGGACACCTCACACGCAACTTGCCCACCGTATTTTCGAAGGAGCGCGGAGCCACAATAAAAGTCCCTCGCCCACCGGACACAGCCACAACTCACCGCAACGTTCTGCGCGGGGCGCGGCGGGAGACGGGAAACCGGCGGGTCGGGGAGACGGCCGAGATCAGCAAACCGCCTCCCGATGTGCCCAGGCGGACATACCAGTGCCCGGTCTCGGCGACACGCCCGGCGAGATCGCTCGCCCCGTCGCCGTCGAAGTCGCCGACCACCTCGTCGGTCCAGGACACAGTCGTCGGCCAGGTGTCCCAATGCTGGTTAGCGAACCTTGCGCCGAAGTTGCCGGGTGGTACGTCGGCGAGAGCGACCCAGACCTCACCTGTGTCGGCGGCGCGGCCGACGATGTCCACCTTGCTGTCGCCGTTGAAGTCGCCTACCTTCAGGGCCTTCCACGTGACTCCTGTTGGCCACCGACCGACGGCCTCGATTGGCCCGTAGACGTCCAGCCACCACTCCCCGTTCTCGAGCCCCCGCCTGCTTATCTCAGTCTCACCGTCGCCGTCAAAATCACCGAAGAGGACGTCGACCCAGGTGACGGCTGGGGGCCAGTCCTCATGCACTTCCGATGAGCACTTCCCGAAGTCAAGAAAGGCACGTTGGTTTGCCTGCAAGGAGCGCCCGAACAACATGTCGGGTTGACCCGCCGCCCGATGCAGAACGCCGACGTCCACCCATTCCACCCCTGGCGTCCAACTGTCGCACTGCTGGTTGAGGAAACGCGTTCCGTCCGAGTAGCCGACCCAGATTTTGCCGTCCGAAAAGGACCGGCCCACGACGTCCTTGAAACCGTCGTGGTTGAAATCGCCGACACGCACATCAACCCAATTGACGGCCGGGTCCCACTGTCCCCAGTTTTTCATCTCAAACCGGGTACCTATCGAAATGGCGACTCGCCACTCGCCGGTCGTCGCGATGCGGCCGGCTATATCATCGCGACCGTCATCGTTGAAGTCCCCCACGCTCAGATCCACCCAGGTCTCTCCTCTTAGCCAGGAACCCCAGACTTGGTTCTCAAACCCGCTCCCGGTGGACAGCGCGACCCAAAGTTGCGCCTCGGACATGTTCCGTCCCGCAATGTCATCTCGGCCGTCGCCGTTAAAATCTCCGGCTAGCACGTCGCTCCAAGCTTCGGTCGACGGCCAGGCACCCCAGTCCTGTGTTGGCTGAGGCAGGCCGGAGCTCTGTTCGACCGTATAAGTGAGGCCGCCGATTCTTATGTGGCCGGCACGCGGAGGGCCCGAGTTGCTGAAGACCACGAACTCGATGCCAAAGGCACAACCGGTCCTTCCGTTCATCTCGAGGTAAATCCAAGGCGAGTCGGTTTCGGCGGTCCAGGAACATAGACTTCCCACGCATCCGGGTTTTACCTGCCCGATCCCTCCAGAGGCCGGAAACTGTTTGCCCGTCTCCTTCAGAGTGAAATTGCACGAGGACTGTTGGATCACGGTGAAATCCTGCCCTGCGACCCTGATACTGCCTCGCCGCTCCGCGCCGTTGTTTGCCTGGACGGTGTAGGTCAAGATCCCATTGCCCGTTCCACTGGCAGGGGACCCGAGCGTGATCCAGCCGACTTCACTCTCGATCAACCAGGTACAACCAGACGAAGCTGTAAAGGACAGCTCCCGGGTCCCGCCGGCCGCAGGTATGTTCGCTGTCGTTTGTGCTAAAGCAGAGCCGCACTCGACGCCGGACTGCCTGGTAAAGACGCCTCTTGACGTCGCCAGATAGACTTGCCCTGGATCGGTACGGCTCACTACACAGCTCCTGACAACCGCAGACGGAGCCTCCAGACCCCTTTTCAGCTTCACCCAGTCAGATCCCGGCCCGCGACTTAAAAAGACTTCCGAGCTCCGCACGACCCAAAGACGAGCGGGATCGCTCGGATCAAGGCTAAAGTCTGTCACCTCTCCCCCGTACCCCCCGTACCGCAACTCCCAATTCAGGCCGTCATCTTCACTCTCCAAAAGGCCACGATTGGTCGCGATGAAAAGAGATTGGGGTCTTAG
Source organism: Acidobacteriota bacterium (assembly GCA_003819755.1). Taxonomy (GTDB): domain Bacteria; phylum Acidobacteriota; class UBA6911; order RPQK01; family RPQK01; genus RPQK01. The sequence continues at coordinate 10,760 of RPQK01000079.1, forward strand.
CGGGTGGATTGCCATCTTGCTTACCGAAACGTAATCGGTGTCATAGGGCCAGTCCGGCACCCAACCGGTCTCCGCCCAGGTGGTACCGAAATCCCTGCTTTTCATCACGCCTTGGTACCGCGTTCCCGCGTAGAGCACGCCAGTCTCGGACGGGCGGACCAGGATAGAGTTGACGGTCGGCACCATCAAGCCGCCGCAAATGGCCCATTCCCACGTCGAACCCCCGTCGGGGCTCGTGTAGAGACTGCCGTAGCTCCCAATCACGTAGAGGCGCAGCGGGTTTCCCGGATCAATCGCGAGTGACGACGCTGCTGTCGGGAAATTCAACGAGATCCACGTCGCCCCTCCATCTGTCGTCTTGTGGACACCCGCGGAACCAAGCAAATACCTCACGGCGGGGTTGGAGGGATCGAAAACTAAGCCGCCATTTTGGGTCGGAGCCGACGGATGCGCGAGCCAGCTCGTGGCCTGGTCTTCGCTGATCCACACACGGGGGTAGCTCCCGGCATATACTCGCGAATCCACCGGATCCAAAGCCACAAAACTCACCGAAGACGGCACCAGGCCACGAACCGCCTGCCAGGTAATCCCGTCCGCGCTTCGTTCAACCCCCTCGCTGGTCGTTGCCAGCCAGCCCGACTCCGGAGATCCGCCCGGAAACATGGCAGCACCGGCCGTGAGTGGCAGCGATCCGGCGTCCGTCCAAGTCGAACCGGCGTCAGTGCTTTTCCTGACCAAGCCGCAGCCGCCGACGTACACGTGGCCCGGTTGGAGGTTGTCCGCCGAGAAGAAGCCCGAACATCCCATACTCGTGCCCGTCTGGAGGCGGGTCCAGTTCTCGCCTCCGTCCGCGCTGCGCCAGAATGCGTCAGAGGTGCGTGCGTAAACGATCTCGTGGTTCCCGCCGTCGAAGACAAAGGCCGCCGTATAGTCCTTGTCATTCAGGGGTGGGCCACTTTGAACCGCCCGCCAGGTGAGTCCGCCATCCGTAGTCCGGAAAAAGCCCTGACGGGATGAAACCAGGAGTCGATTGGGATTCACCGGGTCTATTGCGAGGCCGGCAACGCTCCGCGGACTTCCAGCGAGAAGGACAAACTGCTCGCCGTCCGTGCACTTCAACACTCCGGTTATCCCGGCTGAGTACAATACCTCACGCTCGCTGGGATGGGCTGTCAAATACGACGGCGCGGTCGAGCCGACCGTTTTCCACGTCGCGCCGCCATCCGTGGTCCTGATGAACCCGTTGGAGGTTGTCGCCCACAGCCAGTTTGGGTCGGGAGCGGAGACGACGATTTTGGCAATGTATGGATCGCCAGAGGAGGGCGTCACTCGCTTCCAGCTCAAACCGCCGTCTGTACTTCTGAAGCCGCCGGCAGAACTGGCCACCAGGATTATCGCGGGATTGGACGGATGCCCTGTCAGGCCCCAGTACCCTCCCAACTCCGGGCCGGCGGTGAACCAGGTGTTCACTCCCGGCTGGACAACCTCAGCCTCAAAGTCATTCAACCGAATCTTGCCGATCCGCGTGTCGACCGAGGGATTCTGGGCAACAGCAAAAGTGAGCTTGCGGCTGCCGCTCCCGCTCGGATTCGCGAGCGAGATCCACTGATCCTGTTTGGTTGCTGTCCAATTGCACCCGGCGGGCAGGGAGACATCCAGATCATAGCTTCCTCCAGCCGGTGCGACGGTTCGAGTCGACCAGGAGAGCGCAACTGGGCAGGAAGCGCCTGGCTGAGAGACGGTGAAACTCTGCCCGGCGATCCGCAGAATCCCTTCTCGAGCTTCGACCGACTGGTTGGGCAAGACCGAGTACTCAATGGTGCCCGATCCAGATCCGTTCATTCCGCGGGTTATGGCCACCCACGTCACCGCGCTCGAGGCTGTCCACTCGCACTGCCCGCTGACGGAAACATTCCCTGACCCTCCGGCTGCTGTTACCGTTGCACTTGCTGGGGAAAGGGCAATGGAGCATCCAGCCGCCTGGTTAACCGTGTAGCGCTGTCCGGAGACGCTCAGGACGCCGGAACGAGCGGGTCCGGGATTTGGGGAAACGGCATACTGGATTTGCCCACTTCCCGAACCATTTTGCCCGGCCGTAATCGAGATCCAGGATGCGAGGCTGAGGGCCTGCCACCGACAATCGTTCGAGCCCGTCAATCCCACTGCTCCGGATCCGCCAGCCGCACTGACTTCTGCACCAGGACCGTTCAGAACAGATGTGCACCCCTGTTGTTCGAACGTGGCGGTCACGGTCTTGTCCGAGTCCAGAGTTACGGAGCAGGGGCCGGTTCCTGCGCAGGCACCACTCCATCCGGTAAAAAGCGAGCCCGGGTCGGCCCGGGCCGTAAGGCCGAAAGCCTGTCCGGGAGACGACTCCTGGGAGCAGTCGTCCCCGCAATTGATCGCGTTGCCCGAGAACACCCGACCCGATCCGCTACCCGCCTTTGTCACTTGGAGAACAAATGGGATCGGGGAGATCTGCGGAGCGACCGCCTTGGTTCCATCCATCGTTACCTGGCAAGGCCCGGTTCCGCTGCACGCGCCGAGCCAGCCGAGGAATCTGGAACCTGCATTGGCGGTAACTGTGAGAGTCACAGTGGCGCCGGGATCATAGCGTGCCACGCAGTTCGGGCCGTTCAAACCACAATTGATCGCGCCGTCGTGTGATTTCACGAGACCATTCGAAGCCCTCTGCACGGTCAGAGGATACGCACGCCTGAATTCTGCCGTCACGGTCGTATTTGATCCCATGACAATCGGGCAGGGGGCCTGGCATTCCTTCCAGCCGACAAACACTGAGTCACTGTCCGGGATTACGCTCAGGCTGACTTCTGTTCCCTTCCGAAGAGTCCCCGTGCAGTCCGATCCGCAGGATATACCGTTGCCGGTGATGAGACCGGAACCCGTCCCTTCTTTCCTGACCGTCAGCGTGCCGACTGCATCGTCATCAATGATGGTTCCGAGACCTGTCCCGTCTTCGATGGTGGCGTTTCGCGCTTCGGACAAGACCAGCTGCAACGTTTCATCCTGCTCTTCCAGGGTGTCGGTGTGGATCTGAACATAGAACAGACCCTGCGTTCCCCCGGCGGGTATTGTGAGAGTCCCTGTTTTACCCCAGTAATCGAGCCCTTCACTTGCCGTTTGCGCGATCGTCTGGCAGTAGACGCCGACCGTTTGAGAACTGGCTTCCGAGAGCTTCACCTGGAAAGCCACACTGTGCGCCGGAGCCCCTGTATCGTCCTCGACCACCCGCACATCGCCCACCGACAGCCTCGGTGCCGACCGCGGACAAATGAGCGTTTCGGTCGCCTCAGCGGTCTCAACATTGACTGGAAACGGAGAGACGGTTGCGGAGACCGGCTCGATCGAGATCGCTATATCTGCGACCGATGCTTGGGCATCGGAGGCGGCGGCAATTTCGGAGTCGTACACGGATGCGCACGAAGAAAGATGACCGGCCTCATCGGCTTTGAGCGCCCAACCCTGCTTCCCGGCAACCACAAAGCCGCCATCCGGGGTGGGGCTTGTTGTCGTAATCAAGGAATAGTCGCCGCCCAGGAGCTCTTGCCAGCAGATGTTGCCGTCTATGTCGATCCGCGTGATCCAGCCCTGTTTGCCCCAAGGATGAACCGAGCGGGCTGCGCAGATCAGATAGCCCCCTCCAATCAAGCCACTGCTTAAAACTTCGCCCGGCGAATCCCAGTATTGCACACCTGTTGATCCGAAGTCTTTGGTCCACATCGGCTGACCAGCGGAGTTCAGCTGCAACGCCACGATCTTCGTCCCGACATGCCCTGTGACCAGCAAGTTCCCGTCCGGGCTCGTAGTCAGGTTCTCGAAACTGTGTTGCTCCGAGTTACTAACCTGATAGGATTTGGCCCACTTCACTTCTCCTGTGGATGTCAGACTCAAGACTTGATACGAATCGGAGTAAGAATGAAGGTTACCGGTGCCTCCGACAACGTAACTTCCGTCCCCGGTGGCCTTGAGCGCCTGCAGCGTCCTGGGACCGTAGCTCTTGATCCAGTCAGTCTGGCCGCTTGCATTCACAGCCATCAACCAGGAGGAGTAAGCCTGTCCGGCAATGACGCAACCGTCGCCCGCTCGTTTAGCTATAAATACGGCGTCCGGTGACGGGTTGAGTTGAAACGACTGACTCCAGACCAGCTGACCGGTCTTGTCTACTTTTCGGAGATGTACCGGCTGAAATCTAGCGTGGTGAAGCAACAGGTAGCCGTCGGAAACCTCCAGAAGGCCGAGTGAGGAGGTGGGCTCCACGTAATCGTGGAGTTGCTGCCAAACCAGCGAGCCGTTCTGATCCAACTTGAAGAACCAAAGCCGGTACTGCTTCCACCCGGCAGCGAGAAAGCCGCCGTCTTCGGTCGCGATTATGTTCCCTATACCCTCACCATCATACTGCCGGAACCACGACTCGTTCGACCCGTCCACGCCAAAAAGCGCGATGACCTTCTTGTTTGAATCCATGCGAAGGTTGCATGTCTCGGTCCCCTGGCACGCTCCGCTCCAACCCATGAAGGCGAAGCCCGGATCCGGACGAGCTTCAAGTCTAATGGTCGTATATGCACTCTGAATTGCGGAGCATCTTGCCCCGCAGTCGATAGCGGCCGTATCCGAAGCGATGGTTCCCGAGCCGGTTCCCATTTTCCCTACTTCGAGGACGTAGGACGCCGGCGTCTGGGCCTCTGCGGTCGGCACAATGCCAAGTGAGGTGGACATGAACAGAACCAAGACAAAAACGTTATGAACAGACGGCCGGATGTACCGCTTCATTTACACACCTCTTCAGGTCGAGCAGGGCCAATCACATTGCTTTAAAAGCAAATACAAAGCCGTAACCGGTCCGCCTCCCAAGGCAGCGAGTGTGGATGGAGGCGACCGTGGAACGCCGCTCGAGAGTCTACGCGCGAACCGGCTGACTGCCAAGGGATTCTGCGTGCTTGCTTTGCTCCATTATTGGATGTATATTACTCCATATGTGGAGGGCATTTCATGGCATCACTCCCTGAGCCGTTGGCGGGCTTTGCAGCGGACAAACCCATAGACCTTTCGAGCAAGGACGTTCAGGAACGGCTTAGCCGTTCCGCCGTCCCGGCGTTCTTCAAGCTGGCAGAGGCCTGGCACTTGCGTGATGAA
>RPQK01000080.1 GCA_003819755.1 Acidobacteriota bacterium
CAACACGAACGAACACGAACAAAGGCGCCTTTGTTCGTGTTCGTTCGTGTTGGTTCGTGGACAACAGCCTTCTTCCTTCATCCTTTCTTCGGCTCGTACGCGCAAAACGGCTCGACTTCGAGATAGTCGCCGGTCATGGCGTAGGCGCGGGCTCGAGATCCGCCGCAGATATGCCGGAACTCGCAGATCCCGCACTTCCCCTTGAGCAACTCGGGGGTGCGAAGCTCACGGAAAACCGAATGAGAGCGGTAGACCTCAGCGATCGAGTCGTTCTTTACATTTCCGCAGCTCAAGGGGAGAAAACCGCTCGGGAAGATCTCGCCGAGGTAGTTGACGAAAACATAGCCGTTACCGGAATTGACGCCCCTGGGAGCCACTCCGATGCTTCCTCCCGGTCCAAAGTCACGGCGCATGTGCGCAGGGAGAAGTCCGTGTCCCCCGGCCGCATGCGGGTGGTTTGCGCCGCCGTCCGTTTTGCGTCGGTTTTGCATCAGATAACGACGATAGTGGGGCGCTTCCGTGATCTTCACGATGAAGTCGACGCTGTGAGCGAACGCCGCGAGCCGCGCAAACATTTCCTCGAACTGATCTGCGTTCATTTGGCCGAGTTCCCGGCCGCGCCCCATGGGCACCAGGAAGAAGACCTCCCAGAACACGACGTCCAGTTTCCGTACCAAACTGACCATCTGCCCGAGTGAGCCGCTGTTGTACTCGCTGAACGTCGTGTTGATCTGGAGCGGTACGCCGAGCTCATGCGCCCATCGGGCGGCTTGAAAGGTCAGGTCAAACGCGCCGGGAACCCCGCGGAAGGTGTCGTGAACCTCGGCACTCGGGCCGTCCAGGCTCAGCGCCATCTGCGCGAGTCCCGCCGCTTTCAAATCCCGGATCAAGTCCTTGGTCAGAAGTGGCGTTGCTGCCGGAATGGTTGCCATTCTCATTCCGGTTCTTGCCCCGTGTTCTACCAGGGCACACAAATCCGGCCGCTTGGCTGGATCTCCCCCGGAAAGAACACAGATCGGAGTTCCCATCCCGGCCAATTCAGTGAGCAGCGCAAAGCCCTGCCCGGTCGTCAATTCGTCCTCGGAACGGTCCGGGATGGCTTCCGCCCGGCAGTGCCGGCAGGCGAGATCGCAAGCGCGGGTCGTCTCCCAGATGGCAACGAACGGGGTTTGGTCGAAATCTATGGCTGACGGCTGTGGCAGCCGTGAATGATCATGTGGTGATGACATAAAAGCCTCTATCGTTCGATTGCGGGGCTTAGTCGGGCGGTTAAGGCGCCTTGGGATCGACGAATTACACCAACCGACACGAATTGAGCGGTGCAATCAGCCCGATTGCACCGCTCAATTCGTGTCGGTTGGTGTAATTCGTCGATCCCAACCCGCGCCTTACCGCCCGAGTAAGCCCCGCAATCCGCAATCCCAAATCCTGCTTGTGTATCTTACCTCAAAAGTGCTAGGCTACCTGCGAAGTAAATTGATAATGAATTTCATTTTCGCTAAATAGCCTATGCTTTCTCTTCAGACCGAGCGCCAGGTTCCCAGAAAAGTGGTCCTGGTTGGCAATCCTAATGTCGGGAAGTCGGCTGTTTTTTCCCGCCTGACCTCCCGTTATGTCACCATTTCCAATTACCCCGGAACGACCGTGGACCTGTTTCGCGGCCGGGCCAGGATTCAGGGCCGGGACTATGAGTTCGTCGACACCCCCGGCATTCAGGCCCTCCATTCCCAGTCAGAGGACGAACAGGTCACGAGTGATGTCCTTCGAAATGAGAAACCAGATCTCATTCTTCAGGTCGCCGATGGCAAGAATTTGCGGCGTACCCTGCTTCTGACGGCCCAGCTATCGAAATTGAAGCGTCCTCTGGTGCTCGCCCTCAACATGAAGGACGAATGCGATGAGCGGGGGATCCAGATCGACGCTCAGGCCCTGTCCAAGCGTATCGGAGTTCCGGTCGTCCAGACAACCGCCATCACCGGGGACGGGTTTCCCGAAATCGTCGACCATCTTGATTCGAAGGAGTTCTGCTCTCTGAACGGGCATCCGCCGTCCGAATGGGTGGAGGAGATCCTCCAGGCGGTTCGTACTGAGGATGAGGGAGAGGAACGCTGGACCGAAACTAAGACCAACCTGCTTTCTGCCGCCGTCGTTCTCGGAGCCCTGGTTCATCTCGAGAACTACCTGGGAGCGTGGCTCGGGCTGCCGACTCTCTATGGTTTACTCGGGAACTGGCTCCAGCCTTCGGAAACCCTGGCCGGATCGGCCCGGGAAGCGGTCCGGCTGGTCATCGCTTATCTTCTCCCCGTGCTCCTGCCATTCCTTTTCGCCCTTCGCTCGGATTCGAGATTTAACGAACGGTTTGGAATCTGGGCCCGCAAGTTCTCGACGGGCATTCCCATCCTCGTTGTCGCCCTGTCGGTGGTCTACCAGATGGTAGGAAACCTGGGAGCGCAGATTCTGGTCGATATCCTGGAAAACGGGGTGTTTGCCGGGTATCTAACGCCGCTGCTGCGCGCTCTGGTTCCGGCCGGGCTCGTTCATGACTTCCTGCTGGGCGAGTACGGGGCCATTTCGGTTGGATTGACGTACGGTATCGCGATTGTCTTGCCCGTGGTTGCCAGCTTTTTCATCGCTTTCAGTTTTCTCGAGGACAGCGGCTACCTGCCTCGATTGGCGGTCCTGTCCGATCGCCTCTTCCGGTTAATGGGACTGAACGGCAAGGCTTTCCTGCCGATGATCCTGGGCCTCGGGTGCGTCACCATGGCCACCATGACAACCCGGATTCTGAATTCGAAGAAAGAAAGGCTGATCGCGACCGTCCTGCTCGCCCTCGGCGTTCCGTGTTCCGCTCAACTGGGCGTGATTCTCGGCATAATTACGGGCATTTCTCCCCTGGCGACCGCCATAATTTTCGGGACTGTCCTGCTTCAGCTTTTCGTTGTAGGGTTGATCTTCTCCCGGATCTTGCCTGGCAAGAGGAGCGATTTCGTTCTCGAGTTACCGCCCATCCGATATCCCCATTGGAAAAACATCGCGCAGAAGACCGGCCTGCGGGTGAAGTGGTTCTTGAAGGAAGCGTTGCCGCTGTTTGTTCTGGGCACCGTGATCCTGTTCGTGCTGGATCGATTGAGCCTGCTCGGATTCCTGGTCGCTGGCGTCCAGCCGATTGTGACCGGCCTGCTCGAGCTCCCGTCAAAGACGGCAACGGTGTTCTTCCTGGGATTTCTCCGCCGTGACTACGGCGCTGCCGGACTGTTCGACATGGCGCGCAATGGACTGCTGACCACGCAACAGATCGTCGTCAGCCTGACGGTTATGACGCTTTTCGTTCCCTGCATTGCGAACTTCTTCATCGTAATCAGAGAGCAGGGTCTTCGTAATGCTTTCCTGATTACGGCTTTCATCAGCGGCTACGCGATCGCCGTCGGCGCATTGCTCAACATGGCGATTAACTTCGTGGGGTTGGTCCTTTGACCGGCGAACCAGGCGTAAGCCTCACCGAGTTACGCACGGGAGACAAGGCCAGGCTCGTTTCGATGAATCCTGAGGTCGAGTTGCGGCTTTTCGGATTCGGCCTGTTTCCAGGTATCGAGATTGAGCTCCTTCAGCGCTTTCCCAGCTACATCATCCGGTGTGAGCGGACCGAGGTGGCATTGGAAACTTCGGTTGCCAGCCAGGTTAGAGTGACTGTGGTGAGATAAGAGGACCTGAAGGACCCGAAGGACCCGAAGGACCTGAAGATTTGTCCTCCCGGGTCCTTCAGGTCCTTTTGCTATCGCTTCTTCTTCTTTACTGCGGGCTTCGGCTCTTGAGCTGCCTGCTCGTCTTCATTTAAGACCGGCCAGGAGACGTAGAGAATCAGGGCGATAAAGAAAAGCGGCATCAACAGGTAAGTGATCATACTGTTGCTTCCTCCACCTGTTTCTGCGCCTGGGCCTCGGCCACCGGCGCCTTTACTGCTTTCGGAGCGCCGGGAAACAGGACGTAGACGCTGCCCGCCATGATCATCAGTCCGCCAATCCACAGGAATGCAATCATGGGATTCACGTTGACCCTCACCGTCACTCTCCCGTCATCTTCCCAGCCGAGCAGAACGACGTAAAGATCACGGGTGAGCGTCGAAGCGATCGCTATCTCCGTCTGTGGCTGTTCGAACTTGAAGTGGAAATGTTTCTCGGGCTGTACCTGCCCGATAAAACTGTCTCCCTCGTAGAGATTGATCTTCGCGTAAACGACGTCTTTGTTGACGTCTCGGTGCTGGGAGAATTCGACCATCTCGGCCGCCCGTCCACCAAAGGGGACTTTTATCCCCTTTTTCAGCTCCACATCATGCTCCTGGCTGAAAGAGGAACTGCCCAGAATGCCGATGAATGCGACCGCCACGCCAAGATGGGCAAGGAGAGCGCCGTAATGTCGTTTCCTGGTCCAGAATTGCCGGAATAAGCCTGAAAAAATACTGATTTCGGAAGCCGTGGCTTCATAACGTGCACTCCGGCCGATGTCGATCAGAAGACTGACGATGACCAGTGCCGAAGTCGCGAAGAAGGCCAGGGCGATCGGTTTGCGCATGCCGGCGACGACGAGAATGAGGGCGGTGACGAGAGCCGCGAAAACAGGCGCAGCCAGCGTCCGGGCCAAGGCCGAGAACTCGAATTTGCGCCATTTCAGCCAAGGTCCCAGAGCCAGCAGCAGCAGCACGGCCAGCGCCAGAGGCCAGGTGGTGCGGTTAAAGAAAGGCGCGCTCACCGACAGTTTTTCACCGTTGGCCGCTTGCGCAAAAGCCGGGTACATCGTTCCCCACATCACGGCGGCCGTCAGAGCCAGGAAGAGCAGGTTCACCAGCAGAAACGCGCTTTCCCGAGACACGAGGGACACCATCGGTTTCTCCGCCCGCGTCTCCTCGAGCCTGCTGATGAGGAGGACCAGGCACAATAACGTCGATGTTCCCATGAACGTGAGGAAGAGTGGCCCCATGTTCGAATCGGCGAAAGCGTGGACAGACGAGACGATTCCACTGCGGGTCAGGAAGGTGCCGAAAATACAGAGTTCGAAAGTCACGATTATCAGGGCATAGTTCCATCGCCTGAACATGCCCTCTCGTTGCTCAACCTTCACCGAATGCAGGTAGGCGGTAGCGATGAGCCATGGCATGAGGGAAGCGTTTTCGACTGGATCCCAGGCCCAATACCCTCCCCATCCCAGCTCTATGTAAGCCCAATAGGCGCCGAGCAGGATACCGGCGGTCAAGAAAGACCAACTGAGCAGCGTCCAGCGGCGGCTGAGCTTCGTCCATTCCCCGTCCCGTTTCCGAAGCGCCAGGGCGGCGATCGCAAAAGCAAAGGGGACGGTAAAGGCCACGTACCCGAGGTATAGGAACGGCGGATGAATCACCATGAAAAAGTTCTGCAGCAGCGGATTCAGTCCCCTGCCATCGAGCGGAACCTTTTCCAGAATTTCGAACGGATTTGCCGCGAAGAGCATCACCGACAGGAAGAAGTGCTGGACCGTCACAATGACGACAGCCACGTAGGGCAGATAATCTTCATACCGGTTGCGGCTCTGCAGCATGGTGACCACCGCGAAGAGAGCCAGGAGCAACGTCCACAAAAGCAGGGAGCCGGACTGTCCGCCCCAGAAGGCGGTCAGAACGTAGAGGAGCGGCAGGTCCCGGCTGGTATAGGCGGCAACATATTCCACCCGGAAATCGCGTGTGATCAGCAGCACGAGCAGCGCCAGGGACGCCGCTCCGATCAGCAGGAAGGAGGCCGTCACAGCGCGGTACCCGCACTGTCTCAGCGTGTTCGGACGGCGCCGCGAGAACCAGAGCGCCGCTATAGCGAAAAGGCTCATCGCCCAGGCAAAAACCAAAGAGTAATGGCCGAGTTCAATCATTCAATAACCCTCAAACTAACGGCGCAGATCCTTGATACAGGACAGGAGCTGCACGGTCGAACAGTTCTTCGGGAGACAATAGTCGCAGTGGGATTTGACGGCCGGCGAAGTGTCTCCGGTCATCAGGAGGATCGGCGAACGGCGGTGGAACCAGCCCAGGAACTTCTCGCACTCGCAGCTGTTCTTCTTGATCGCTTCGGTATCCACAATGACAAGGAACGGTTGGGATTGGTCGACTTCCAGGAATGAGTCCTCCAACGAATTAGACAGGAGGACCACATAACCGGCGCCTTCCAGACACCAGCGGAGTGCTCGGAGAAATGATTCATCCGGACTTATGGCCAGAATATTCCGCACGCGGTTGAGGGTGCATGCCGCGTTCCAATTCTCCGCAGGCACGCGAACTCTGAGCAGGACGGGATCTGGGAGAGGAGGGGGCGCCCGGACAAGCGGGTGAAAACACGCAGTGCCGGTGCAAGTGGGGCATATGCACCTGCGGGGACTGCCAGGGACAGAAGGGACAGAAGGGACAGAAGGGACAGAAGGGACAGAAGGGACAGAAGAGACACAAGGGACACAAGGGACTGCAAAGCGAGCCGGCTCCGACACAACTGCCTCAGGTCGCTTGTGTCGCTTGTGTCCCTTCTGTCCCTTGTGTCCCTTCTGTCCCTCTTGGCGGTCAGCCCTTCAAATACTCAATCACCTTGGTCACCGTCTGCCGAGCGGATCGGATGCAGTCGGGAATGCCGACCCCGTGATAGAAAGGCCCGGTTACAAAGAGACCAGGGTGGCGTTGAATTTCGTGAGATATCTCCCTGAGTTTACGGGAGTGCCCGAGAGTCATCTGCGGCATCGACTGGCCGAGATGCGACACCCGGAAGAAGCTGGGTTGGCACGAGACGGACAACAGGCGCCGCACTTCGTTGTGAGCCTGTTCTGCAAGCTGTTCATCACGGGGAAACGTCCTTGGCCTGCGCCCGTCATGCACCGCACAACGAAGCAGTACCGAGGTTTCCGGGCTGCGGCCGTCGAACTTCGTGCTCACCCAAGTACAAGCGTCCAGTACCTGCGATTCGTTCTCGGGAGTGACGAAGCCGAATCCCCTGAGCGGGTGGTCGAATTCCGAGCGCTTGTACCCGAGGTAGATCAATGACGTCGAGGTATAGTGGATATCGGCCAGTTCCGCTGCGCTGATAGGGGAAATAGAGCTCAGGAATTGCGCGGCGGCCGGGGCTGGAACACACAGAATCACGCTCTCGTAGGTGTACGTGGCCCGGCCGTTTTTCAGGCGGAAGGTGGCACCGCGGTGCTCCAGCTGCGAGTGTCGGACCGCGGTATGAACCGAGACGTTTTCCGGCAAAGCTCGCAAAAGGCCGTCCACGAGGGTTTCCATACCGGATCGCAGGGTCATGAAGAAAGGAAGCTTGCCACTCCCGGATTTCTGCCGACGTAGTCCATTCCAAAGACTCCCGTATTTCTGTTCGATCCGGAAGGTGTCCGGGAGGGCGCTGGCGATACTCAGCTTGTTGACGTCTCCGCCGTATATTGCCGAAACGAGCGGCTCTGCAACCCGGGCGGTCAACTCTCTGCCCAGCCTTCGCTCAAGGAAGCTCCTAACGGTCAGTTCGCCCCGGCTTCTGGGGATAACCGGCTCGAGCATTGCTCGAAGCTTCCCGGGCGTCGACAGCAGCGTGGTCGCCCAGAATGGGCGCACGCGGACTGGCGCCAGGAAAGCCATGCCGTCGGGCAGGGGGTGAATCCTGCCATCATGGACGACGTAGGTCTGCCGGACCTCGTCATTCGAGCCGATCAGCTCGTCTCCGAGCCCCAATTCCCTGGCCAGGCGCACGGCTTCCGGCTTGAATGGGACGAAATTCTCGGGGCCCCATTCGAAGAGAAAGCCGTCGCTCCTCTCGGTACGAATGACACCACCTAGTCGATCGGACTTTTCCATCAGGTCAATGGCAACGTCCAGCCCCTGCTGTTGGGCTTCGCTCGCCAGGTAATACGCTGCAGAAAGTCCGGAAATTCCGGCGCCGATTACGGCAACCCGCTTGCGAGAGCTCATGACGATGAGATTCTATCAGAAGGGTTCGAGGCTCTGAGTCGGGCGAGGACTGAGCTGCGCTCTCTGCCCGCTCCTGGCGATGCAGGAGGCTGACAGTGGTATTGGCTCAGCGTAGGGCCTAAATCGTCACCACCGGGCCTCCTGCGTTTAGAGGTGAGAATACGTTGTTGCTAGCCCTGTTAATAACATTATTTATTCAAATGTCAAGACTTTTCTTCACGCGGCGGCCGCCTTTCATGGCGGGGCCAGCCGAGGCCCGAATGGTTACTATCAAACTATTGATGTGTAATGAGTTATGTGGTATCGGGTACCTAACCAGTGTATGAACGCGGTTTCTTTACATGACGTGAAAAAAAGGCTTTTACTTTGAATGAAAAGGGTTCTACAATCTTGCCCTAGTAAATTACGAGGGGTGTTGAATTATTCACCAGGCGTGGAGGGCCGGGGCGTTCTCGGCTTGTTCGCTTTTATTTCATATGTTGAAAATTGCTACTCCGTGTCTGGTCTATCTTCTCGTACACGCAGACCCTACTAACGGAGGAGTTGTATGACGAAAAAGGCCTCGTACCAGTTACTAACTGTGGCCTTCCTGTTGGTAGTTCTGGTAGGGTTGTCTGCCGCAACCTTGGAGCAGCTCAGCTTCTCTAAGTTCGACAAACGCCACTACCTTACCGACCAGCAAATTGCCTTTATCCGTCCCGGCCTTAAATTGGAGGTCAAGGACGTGAGCGTGGCGGCGGACCGCAGCGTTTCCGTCACGTACCAGATCACCGATCCGAAGGGATTGCCCTTGGATCGAGACGGGATTCTGACCCCGGGACCGGTGAACACCAGCTTCATCCTGGCCTACCTGCCCAAGGACCAGAATCAGTATGTAAACCTGACGACTCGCAGTGCCAAGAGCCCGATCACGAACGTGACAGCTATCCAGGGGAGTGCTGACAGTGGCGGGACGACCGTGAAGGTCTCCGACGGAGTCTACACGTACACCCTGAAGACCAAGCTGCCGGAGACAGTCGACGGCACGGCCACTCACTCGATCGGCCTGGTCTTCTATCGGGATTTGTCCGAGTTCGGTTTGGAACACGCTGACTCGGTCAACGAGGTCGTTAACTTCCGGCCGGACGGCGGGCAGGTGGAGAAAGTCCGCGACGTGGTTGCGACCGAGACCTGCAAGAAGTGTCACGACGACATCACATTCGGTTTTCACAGCCACGGGGCCAGGGCGACGGTCGAGGTGTGCATCCTGTGTCATAACCCACAAACCATCGACCCGGACACCGGCGCGAGCCAGGACATGGCGGTTTTCATTCATAAGATCCACCGTGGACACGGCCTGCCGAGCGTGGTTGGTGGGAAACCCTATGTGATCATCGGTAATGCTCAGAGCGTGCATGACTATTCGCACGTCGGGTATCCGCAGGATATCCGCAATTGCGAGAGCTGCCATGACCCGAAGGCGGCGACGAGCCAGCAGGAAGCTTACTTGCTGCGTCCCAGCCGCGCGGCCTGCGGTTCCTGCCATGACGACGTCAATTTTGCGAGCGGCGCGAACCATGCCAACGGCCTGGTTCAGACTTCGGACAAGTTCTGCGCCCAGTGCCATTGGGCCGAGGGCGAGATGGAGTTTGATGCGTCGATCAAGGGTGCTCACACCATCCCGACCAAATCGAAGCAGTTGCCGGGCGTGAATCTCGAGATCGTCGATATCACCAGTACCGCGCCTGGGCAGAAGCCGACGGTCAAGTACCGTTTGAAGAACGATGCCGGTGCGCCGATCCTTCCGTCCGAGTTGAGCTCCTTCAGCCTCCTGCTGTCAGGACCGAACACGGACTACAAGACCATGATCCGGGAGTCAGCTGCGGCCGGCTCAGTCGCTTCTGGGGATGCCTTCACTTACACCTTCAAGGCGGCTATTCCGGAGACCGCGACGGGAACGTTCATGGTATCCGCCGATGCTTATCGCAACACAACGATCAACCCGGGACAGGTGCGCGAGCAGACGGTTAGGGATGCAGCGGTCAATCCTCTGAAGTACTTCGCGGTGACCGATGCCACACCTCAACCGAGGCGGACGGTAGTCAGTGATGCGAAGTGCGACGGCTGCCACGAGGATCTGGCCTTGCACGGCGGTCAGCGTTTCAATCCTGAATACTGCGTGACCTGCCACTTCCCGGCGGCGACGGATGCTTCGGTCAGGCCTGCGGCTCAACTTCCGGCCCGGAGTATCGACCTGAAGTTCATGATCCACCGGATTCACAGGGGCCACGAACTTACGCGTGATTACACGATTTTCGGCCGGTCAGGCAGTGTGAACAACTACAACGAGATCGGTTACCCGGCTGATCGTGCGAACTGCGTCAAGTGTCATGAGGGGACAAGCTACAACATTCCCTCTGCCGGCGTAGAGGCGACCGTTGACGGGCAAGAGTTCTACAGCCCGATCCCGTCAAACTCGGCCGCGTGTCTTGGCTGTCATGACACCCTGGACGCGGCTGCTCACACCTACCTGAACACGGCGAACTTTCCTGGCGGAGTCCAAGGCGAGTCTTGCGGAGTCTGTCACGGAGCCAACGCCGAGTTCGCAGTTGCGAAAGTACACGCCAGATAACTCTGCTAGTTAGAGAACTTAAGTGAAAAACAAGGCGGCGCTTCTAGCGCCGCCTTGCATTTTGGTAAAGTGAGCGAATATGTACCCGCTGATCATTGGGCTACTCCTTTTTGCTGGCTTACTTAGCCAGACTCAGCCGGCTCCGCAAGCGCCCGCTCAGCAGGCGCAGCCGGCCAAGGCTGCCACTGAGCCACCGACCAAGGTGGGGAATGAAACCTGTCTCGGCTGCCACGACATCGGCGCCGATTTTTCTCACACGCCGCACGCGAAGCAGGAATGCGAGGCTTGCCACGGGCCCGGAAGCGCCCATGTTGATTCAGGCGGGACCGACCTGAGTGTGAGCTTTAAAGCCCATCCGCCCAAGTGGGCGAACACGCAATGCCTCACCTGCCACGGTGATCAGCCCGACATCTCAGACTTCTACAAGGCGGCCCATGGCCGCAACGGGCTTTCCTGCATTTCCTGCCACCAGGCGCATCCCGAGGGGGTGAAATTCGGTCTGCTCAAGACTAGCAAGGAGCAGGATCTTTGCATTGGCTGTCACCAAACGGCCAGGGCCGATTTTCTCAAGCCTTATCATCATCCGGTCCTGGAAGATGCGATGAAGTGCAGCGACTGCCACTCGCCTCATGCAGAAAACTTGAAGCCGATGATGCGGGTGAAGTCAGGATCGCCCCAGGTCTGCGTGTCCTGTCACGCCGACAAGCGGGGACCCTTCGTCTTCGAGCACGTTCCCGTGCGGGTGAACAACTGCGAGTTTTGTCATCAGCCGCACGGCGCCACGAACGAACGGATGCTGCGCCGCAATGAGGTGCACATGCTCTGTCTGGAGTGCCACAGCCTGACTCCGAACGTCCTGACCGCTCAGCCTCCGGCCTTCCATGATTTGCGGAGCCCGCGCTATCGCGAGTGCACGGTTTGCCACCGCGAGATTCATGGATCAAACGCCAATCCCGCTTTTCTGAAGTAAGGAGCCTATATGAGAACGATATCATCCAATCCTTGGTTCAGGGCTGCCGGTCTCGTTCTTGGCCTGCTTCAGTTGTTCTCGTTGGGATACGGCCAAGACCAGAGTCAGGACCAGAGTCAGAACCAGAACCAGGACGTCCGCTACCGCTTCAGTCTCGATGCCGGCAACCGCGTCGAGTCCGGTTTCAAAGGGAGCAGAGATCTTTATCGCAGCCAGCTGGACTACGGCGAAGGTCCCAAGCTGTTCCGGGCAAACCTGGAAGTCTCGGTGCCTCAAGGCAGCAACTCGTTTTTCGACAGAATACAGCTCCGCCTGAACGACTGGGGCGGGGAACCCCATACGTCGGCGAATTTCCGGATGTCCAAGTCCGGGGCCTATGAACTGAAGTTCGACTATCAGAATGTTCAGTACTTCAGCTCCATACCCCGGTTTGCCAATCCTTTCTTTGAGCAGGGAAATCTCCAGAGCCAGCACATCTTCGACATTGGTCAACGATACTCGCGCCTGGAGGTCCGCTTTCGACCAAATAAGGCGATCACGCCGTTCGTCGCCTGGGACCGAACCGACCGGCGGGGGCCGGTGCGGACTACCCTGAGCGGCGGCGGCGACGAGTTTGTGATTGGTTCGCTCTACGACACGTACTCGAATGATCTTCGAGGCGGAGTGAATTTCAACGTCTCCAACTTCAACCTGATGCTTGAGCAAGGGATTCGAATCTACCGCGAGAGGACGGACTACAGTACTTCGGCGCCACAACCCGGGAACTCTCTGCGTCCGTTCCTGGGCCGGGACATCTTCCTGAACAACTACACAGGAGACACGGATTCGACCACGAACATTCCGTTCTCGAACGCCGTTGCCGTCTGGCGGCCCTGGGAACAGCTGTCGCTGCGAGCCAACGTCGCCTATAGCATGGCCACGCTGGAACCGTTTCTCTCCGACTCGATGACCGGGAACTTCTTCTCGATTCCCCAGTCGGCTTTCTTTCGGGGTCAGAATCAGCAGGTATTCGGCCAAGTCAAGAGGCCGAGCTTTTTTGGGGACTTCTCGGCCGAATTTGCGCCGTTCAGTCGATTCCGGATAATTGAGAGTGTCAAGACCCACAACTTCCATGTCTCGGGTTCCGCGCTCTCCAACTTCGTCTACCTGCAGTTCGAGCCGGTACTGGAAACCGGGATTCGCGACCAGTTCTCGCAGTTGACTGAGCTTGGATCGTTCATGTCCTTCGACAACCTGACCCAGGAGTTGCAGGGAATGTTCTACGTCACTCCCCGTCTGGTCGCCCGTCTGGGGCATCGCTTTGAACGCCGGGAGATGGCAGTTGAACAGAAGCTCCGGTATGACCGCAACGTCCTGATCACCGGCCTCTCGTATGACTTCAACATGCGGAACCGTATCTCGGCCGAATACGAGTACGGGACAACCGACCGTCCGATCGTGAGAACTGACGTCGTGGATTTTCATCGGGCGAGGCTACGCGGCAGGTTTTCACCGTTTGAGAAGCTCGAGTTTAGCGGCAATGCGACGCTCTTCGAGACGGATAACGACATTCCGGACCTCGATTTCACTTCGCTGCAACGTGACTATGGGCTCGATTTCACTTATGCAGTTACCCCGCGTGTTTCATTTTCCGGCGGCTGGGAGCGCAGTCATTTAGACACCAACATCTTCTACGTGATCCCGCAGACGCTTCAGCTTGATCAGTTCTTTTACAACGAGGAGGGTAATTTCGGAAATCTGCTGGTCTCGGTGGGCCTCATTCGAAATGCCAGTCTGACGTTGGGCTACTCGGTTTGGGGAGTCACCGGTGATTTCCCTCTCAACTACCACCGGCCGGTCCTGCGGGTCGAGGTTCCGGTCCACGAGCGGGTCTCGCTCTACGGGCAATGGAACTATTACGAATACAATGAGAAGGTGAATTTTCTGCCCCAAGACTATTTGACCAACTTGGCAACTTTCGGCTTCCGGGTCTCGATGGACCGGCCGTAGACGACAAGAACGAATCCTGTCAATCCTGCTAATCCTGACAAATGCTTTCCTTCAGGATTCACAGGATTGACAGGATTGACCAACAGCACAAACCAGATGCATCGTTTAGCCGTTTCCTTTGCGCTCCTGTCTACCCTCGGCGCCGCTCTGCTGGCACAGGGTGATCAGAATCAGGCTTGTTACGACTGCCATGCCGAGGCGTCCATGTTCGAGGGGGCCGATGCGGCGAAGAAGGTTGTCAAGCCGGAGGTTTTCAACAAGTCGGTCCATGGGAGTTTTACCTGCGCGGACTGCCATCAGGATCTGGCCGGCGTCAAGGACTTCCCCCACAAGGAAAAGCTTGCCCCAGTCAATTGCGGTGCCTGTCACGAGGACGTCCAGCAGGTCTATCACACCAGCCTCCATTCATACGCCCGCGAGAGGGGAAATGGCCGGGCGCCGAACTGTGCGGGTTGCCATGGCGCTCACGACATCCTGCCGGGCAGTGACGCGAATGCCCGGAGCGCGAGACAGAACATCCCCAAGATGTGCGCTTCCTGTCATGGCGAGGCAGGGCTTCTGACTGACCGGCTGGTTCGGCTGGAGCGGGCCGCGCAGAGTTACGCCGCCTCGATCCATGGCAAGGCGTCCCGAATGGGCAATGCGACTGCCGCCATTTGTACGGACTGCCATGGCGTTCATGATCTGAAGGGCCCCCTCGATCCGTCTTCAACCATTAACCCGCAGAACATCGACAAGACTTGCGGAAAGTGCCACGTCGAGATCCAGCAGCAGTATCACCGCTCAATCCACGGGCGTGCGCTGGCAGCGGGCATCAGAGAGAGCCCGACCTGCAACACCTGCCACGGCGAGCACCTTATCCTGTCACCTGAAAATCCGCAGGCCACGACGTTCGCCGCCAGGCAAGCCGCGGAGACCTGCGGCGAGTGCCACGAGGATGAACGGATCACAGCCAAATACGGCATCGCCGACTACGTGGTCGAGACGTACGTGGACAGCTACCACGGCTGGGCGTCGCTGTCGGGCGCCGAAAACGTGGCGACTTGCGTCGATTGCCATACCGCCCACTGGGTGTTGCCCAAGAGGGACTCGGCTTCGACGGTGAGTCGACGAAATGTCATGGAGACCTGCCGGCAATGCCATCCGGACGCGACCGAGGCTTTCGCCGTTAGCTACACACACCGCACCGCCTCACTCGCTTCAAATCCGCTGGTTAACTGGGTGCAGCGCCTCTATATCATCATGATAGCCGTCGTCATCGGAGGCATGGCGCTCCACAACCTGATCATCCTCAACTACTACATGGTCGAGAAGAAGCGGGCCGAGAAAGCGGTCCCCGGTTTTCTCCGCATGGATCGAGTACAGGTGGTGCAGCATATCGCCCTGGCGATCTGCTTCATTGGCCTCGTCATAACGGGATTTGCCCTGCGCTTCCCACAGGCCTGGTGGGTCGAGCAGCTGGCCCGTTTGGGAATGACCGAGTGGGTTCGTTCCACCACCCACCGGATCCTGGCTGGGTCATTGATCGTGCTGGGCTTTACACACCTGCTCTACATCACGGTGAATCGACGTGGTCGTGAGGAATTTGCGTCAATGATTCCCCGGTGGCGGGATTTCACAGACTCCATCCATCAGATGAGGTACCACTTGTGGAAGCACCCGGAACACGTCAAATTCAACCGCTACGATTACACCCAGAAAGCGGAGTATTGGGCACTGGTGTGGGGTACCGGGATCATGGCGTTGACCGGATTCGTCCTCTGGTATCCCGCCGTCGCGGTCCGCTATTTCCCGGTTTGGATCGTACAGGTCAGTCAGACCATCCATTACTATGAGGCTTGGCTGGCCACGCTGGCCATCATCGTCTGGCATTTCTTCTTCACGATTTTCCACCCGCGTGAGTACCCGATGAGCTGGACGTGGCTCACCGGCAAGATGCCCGAAGACAACGCCCGCTCGCACCATTCCGAATGGTATGACGAGCAGATTGCCGAAGCGGAAGGTCAGAAGGGCAACCAGGACCAGAAAAGCTAGGCGGACACCGTTCAGCGTTCAGAAGGTGTGAAAAAATCAAGCGGGTCGACGGGCTTTTATCGTGGCCGGACTCTCCAGAGTCCGGCGCGTGGATGATGGCTGGTTGCACGATGTACGCGCCGGACTCTGGAGAGTCCGGCCACGATAAAAGCCCGTCGACACGCTTG
>RPQK01000081.1 GCA_003819755.1 Acidobacteriota bacterium
TGCCTGCTCCTGTTCCCCATGCATCGAAAGCCCAATAATGCGAATATCGGGCATCTCGCTCTTGATCTGTCGGGTGGCCTCAATCCCGTTCATACGCGGCATGCTGATGTCCATCGTAGTCACGTCCGGCCGAAGCCGTCGGGCGAGCTCGATCGCCTCATAGCCATCAGCGGCCTGCCCAACCACCTCGATGCCTTCCTCGGCTTCCAGGAGACTCGCCAAACCTTCCCTCAAGACCTGGTGGTCGTCCACGAGCAGGACCCGTATGGCGCGCTCCTTTGGCCCCTCGGCTTCCGCGCCGAGTCGGGTTATTATTTGAGCCGCGTCTACTGGCTCCAAAACGGTTCCGGCCTCCGGTCGCTCGGCAGTCGAGGCGGGTGCGATGACTGTGACACGGGTTCCCTGGCCGAGCTGACTTTCGACCTTCAGGTCGCCGCCGATTCGTCGGAGTCGCTCGCGGGCCTTCGTCAGTCCAGCCCCTCGCTTGACGCCTGGGTGAGGAGCACCGGGATCGAATCCGACGCCGGTATCTTCGACGCACAGTTCAATTTGCCCGTGCCTCTCCGTGAGTGTCACCCGCGCTTCCTTCACCTGGGCGTGCTTTGCGACGTTGAAAAGCAATTCACGGGTGACGGCGAACAGGGCGACGGCCGCATCCTGGTTCTGGGGTTTCAGATCGGTGTTGCTCTGTACGGTCACACGCATCTGGTACCTTCCGGCGATCCAGGCAGCGAATTGCCTGAGTGCAGGTATCAAGCCGCTTTCGTACTGGACGGCCGGGCTGAGCTCGGACCCGAGCGACCGCGACCGACCAATCGAATCATCGATCAGCCGCGACGCCTTGTCCAAAAGCTTTCGCGAGCCCGGGTCCCGAACTGCAGATTTGGTGAGCGATATCTGCATCTTGGTGGCGACCAGTACCTCGTCGATCGATTGGAGGAGATCCCTTTGACGCCGCAGATCAATCTTGGCTTGCTCCATAGGGGTGACGTCCTCCAAGACTATCGCCACTGACCGTTGATCCTCTTGGCCAATGCGGAAAGTGGAGACATTGAAATTTCTTCCGCCGAAGTGGTGCTCGAAACTTTGGGGTATGCCCGTCATCGCCGCCTGACCGCATGCTCGTACCCAGCGGTCTAGCTGTTCAGCAGGGAGAGGAGCCTCCCGGACCCTTGTCCCGCGGGCGTCACCGAAACCGGCCTGTTCCTTGAAGGCCGCGTTGACATCGAGAAAGTTGAGATCGGATGGTTCTGCGGCCCTATCCCCACACAACACGCGAGCAATCGCCAAGGGCTGTCGGGTCGATTCGAAAAGTTCACGGTAAAGGTCGTTCGACGCCTCGCCACCCATCGGTGATCCTGCGCCCGCGCTCGTTCTTCGTGACATAAACTCAGTTACTAACGATTGTTTGACAGAGCGAGAGGAAAGAGAAGTGGACGGGAATATCCGCCTTGACTTGTGTCTTTCGTCTCGCTAAGTCCGATCTAAGCATAACCGATGATAAAAATCACAGGTATGGCTGAACAAGTCTTAAATTCCTGGTGACACTCCAGGCTCGGACGGTACACCGTAAAAGTGGGGCGGCCAACTGAGAGGGACACACGGGACACAAGGGACACAAGCGACAGAAGCGACAGAAGGGATACAAGCCGTGCGCGTCGAATCCTGTCAAAAAAAGCCTCGGTCGCGAAACACGATCCTCCCCTGGAATAAGGTGAGCAGGACTTTGGCCTGGTGAATCTCTTCGGCCGGCACATTCCGGAGGTCTTGATCCAGGACGATCAGGTCGGCAGACTTCCCGGCCTCAATGGAACCGGTGACCCCATCCTGAAAATGCGCATAGGCCGCCTGCCACGTGTGCCCATCCAGCATAGCCCACAAATCAAGCCTTTCCTCGGGCGCGTGAGGGGGCGCAAATCCGCTCGCGATGCCCTGCCGGGTTACGCCGACCCGGACGGAGTCCAGGGGGCGAAGGGTAATGACGTCCCCGCCGTAGGGCCAGTCTGTTCCGCAAGCCAGGCACGCACCCGCCTCAACCAGACTGCGAAAGCGGTACATGGATTCCGCTCTGTCCTTTCCGAGAAACGGAAGGGTCGTGTCGAAGAAGAGATTGTCGATATACGCCCAGCCCGGCTGGACATTCGCGATCACCCGCAGATCGGCGAGGCGAGGCACATCGGCAGGCGCAATGAGATCCAGATGGGCTACCTGGTGGCGGGAGTCACGGAGGCCATTGAGTCGCCTGGCCTGCTCGAAAGCATCCAGGGTCAGGCCAATCGCCGCATCACCTATGGCATGAACGTGGACCTGGAACCTTTCGCGGTCGAGCGCCGACACGATCTCCCGGAAACGATCCTCGGGCCAAAGGAGGACGCCTCGGAAGTCCGGGCGATCCTCATAGGGCAGGTTCAGCCATGCCGTGTGGCCCTCGACCACACCGTCGAGGAAGACTTTGGCAGCGGAGACACTGACCAGGTGGGATCTGAACTCTTGACGTATGCGCAGGAGCTCCGGTATCTGTGCCACACCAAGAGTCGGATCGCATTCGAGGGCGGCAGTGACGCGCAACGTCAATTCTCCACGGTGCTCCAGCTCGCGGTAAACCTCGAGCAATCTGCGGCTCGCACGGGCGTCATGGACGCCGGTTATGCCGGCCCGGGCAGCCTCTGCCAGGAACGCTCTCGCACCGCTCAACAACTCTTCGAAGCTCGCAGCCGGGCAGGCCCCCTGAACGAGGTCCATGGCGGGCTTTTCCCGCAATGTTCCGGTCGGCTGCCCGTCGACATCCCGCTCGATCACCCCGCCGGGCGGGTCATTGGTTTGGCTGGAAATCCCGGCCAAGGCGAGAGCTTTTGAGTTGACCCAGGCCGAGTGGCCGTCAATCGCCTGGAGGAAGACGGGCCGGTCGCTCACGACCTCGTCGAGGTCGCGACGATGCGGTCCCTCCGCATAGAAGTTACTGTAGGACCAGCCGCCTCCCATGATCACGGCCTGCTCGGCATGCAGGGTGGCGTATTCGCTGATTCTCCGTTTGTACTCGTCGAGATTATCCAGTCCGGCTAGGTCGCAGCGGATCAGACCGAGGCCTCCTTCGATCGGGTGGAGGTGTGAGTCAAAGAAGCCCGGCAGGACCATCTTCTTTGCGACATCAATCACTTCCGTCTGGGGCCCGACGTAGGCCTGGACGTCGGTTGATTTCCCAACTGCAAGGATCCGGCCGCCGCCGATGGCTAAGGCCTCTGCCCAGGCAGGCTCCGGTCCGCCGGTATAGATCGCACCGTTCTGTACCAAGATATCTGCGTGTTGGGTCTGCCCTCGGAAATTCTCGACATTCATCGGCTGAATCACTCCTCTCCATCTTGACGCTTCTCGCTCCCGGCAAGGCGCCCTCAGCGAACCTACCCCGAGGCCACAATTATCACTTATACTCGCACTCGCAGTATCGGCCGATGCCCTTTCCGGCGATTTCGTCATCGGAAAAGACCGGGTCCTCGAGAAAGCGGCTGAAGTGTTGAAGTGATATGGGAAAGAAGAAGAACCGGACCGACACCGGGATTCACCGTCGGGATTTTGTCAGGACCGTGGGGCTGGGAGGGCCGGTGCTTGCTGTTGGTCAACCGCAACCGCCAGCCTCTCGTCAGGCGATGCTTCACACATTCGCCGATGACGGCTGGCCCTCGCTCCGGGGTTACGACCGCGACCACCTCGCCAGGGTTGCGCTGCCGCTCGGCGGAATTGGCACGGGGACCGTCTCTCTTGGCGGCCGAGGCGACCTCCGGGATTGGGAAATCATGAACCGCCCGGCCAAAGGTTTCGTTCCCCTCATGGGCCAGATCGGGCCTTTCTTCGCGCTATTCGTGAGCGATGACCAGGGCTTGAAGGACTGCCGCCTGCTGCAAGGACCGCTGGACCTCGATCAGTACGAAGGAAGCCACGGGAGTCCTGCGGTCAACGAGAATTTTCCCTGCTTTCGTGAGTGCTCTTTCTTTGCAGCCTACCCGTTCGGGCGCGTGGTGCTTTCCGACCCGGATCTCCCACTGGAAGTGCACCTGAAGGCCTTTAACCCGTTTGTGCCGGTCGATGTGGACGTGAGCAGCATCCCGGCAGCGATTCTTCGATACGAGCTGCGCAGCCGGTCAGACAAGCCGCTGCGCGCCGTTGTCTGCGGGACTTTGCCGAACTTCATCGGGATCGACGGCTCTGAAACAAAGCCAGACTGGAAAGGCGACCCGGTTCCAACGGGAGCTAACGGCAATCGGAACGAGTTCCGCCACGCGGACGGTATCTCCGGGATCTTCATGCGTTCGGAGGGAGTCAGCCGGGAGGCATCCCAATGGGGAACGATCGCGCTCGCCACGCCGGCGCGAGAGGAAGTGACCTATCGAACCGCCTGGGCTGCCGATCAGTGGGGTGTCTCGGTTCTGGATTTCTGGGACGATTTCAGCACCGACGGCCGACTGGACGAACGACCGAGCTCGGAGAACGAGATTCCCCCGGGTTCGCTGGCCGTCCCCTTGACAATTCCCCCCCAGGGGACACGCAGCGTCACGTTTCTCCTGACCTGGCACTTCCCGAACCGCTACAGCTGGACAGCCAGGCAACCGGGTCCGAGCCGGGAAGACTGGGTCGGCAATCATTACACGCATCTCTACGCCGACGCCTGGGACGTGGCGACGAAGGTTATCCCCCGGATGGACAGGCTTGAGGCGCGGACAATCGAATTCGTTCGCGACTTCCTGGCCACGCCTCTCCCGCGCGAAGTCCTCGAAGCCGCTTTGTTCAATCTCAGCACGCTGCGGACCCAGACCTGTTTCAGGCTTCCCGGCGGACATTTGTTCGGCTTCGAGGGGAGCAGCAACAAGAGGGGCTGCTGCCACGGATCGTGCACCCATGTCTGGAACTACGAGCAAGCCACGGCATTCCTTTTCGGCGAGCTCTCCCTGTCGATGCGCGTGATCGAGTTCGCCCATGCGACAAATGATGAAGGCCTCATGAGTTTCCGGGTCAATCTTCCGCTCAGCCGCGCTCAGGAGTTTGGAAAAGCGGCAGCCGACGGCCAGATGGGCTGCATCATGAAAATGTACCGGGATTGGCAGCTTTCCGGCCGGGATGGGCTGCTCAAGCAGTTGTGGCCGAGGGTACGAAAGGCCGTCGAATTCTGCTGGGTCGAGGGCGGCTGGGATGCAGACCGTGACGGACTGATGGAAGGCTGTCAGCACAATACGATGGATGTCGAGTACTACGGACCGAACCCCCAGATGGGCGGCTGGTACCTCGGCGCCTTACGCGCGGCCGAGGAGATGGCCCGTCACGTGGGAGACAAGGAGTTCGCGGGAGTCTGCCACTCTTTGTTCGAAAAAGGCAGCCAGTGGATGGATGAAAATCTCTTCAACGGGGAGTATTACGAACACGAGGTTCGGCCTATCCTTGATCCCTCGAAAATAGCGCCAAGCCTGATCGTCGGGATGGGCTCCATAAAGCGGGGCTGGCCGGATTATCAGCTTGGTTCGGGGTGTCTCGTGGACCAGTTGGTCGGGCAGTACATGGCGCACATCTGCGGACTCGGCTACCTTCTCAAACCCGAGAATGTGAAGACGACCTTGAGGAGCATTCTCAAGTACAACCGGAAGAAAGACCTCCGTGACCACTTCAACTGCCTGCGCAGTTTCGCTCTGGCAGAGGAATCCGCGCTCTTGATGGCCAGCTATCCCAACGGTCGTCCAACGAACCCTTTCCCGTACTTCACCGAGGTCATGACCGGATTCGAATACGCGGCGGCCGTCGGGATGCTTTACGAGGGAATGACCCAGGAAGGAGTCGATTGTATCCGGCAGGTTCGAGAGCGGTACGACGGCCGTAAGCGAAATCCTTTTGACGAGGCCGAGTGCGGGCACCACTACGCGCGTGCGATGGCCAGTTGGGGGGCCATTTTGGCGCTTTCCGGCTTTCACTACTCGGCCGTCACGGGGGTTCTTCAGTTCTCCCCGTCGCCGGGCCGCTATTTCTGGGCGAACGGCTGGGCGTGGGGCACTTGCGAGAAGCTGCCAGGCGGGCAGAGCGTCGGGGTGAAACTCGTCGTCAAACATGGACGGCTTAAGATCAGCCGATTCGAGCTGACCGGCTTCGGTTGGAACGACTTTGGGCCGATAAACACGCTGGATGGCGGGCAGGAAGTGACGTTCGAGATCCGCAAATCGGGTTGAGGGGGACCGACGGACGCTGAAGGACAAAGACGCTGAGGGACAAAGACGCGGAAGGACAAAGACGCGGAAGGACCTGAAGGACCGGAAGGACCTGAAGGACTCGGAAGCTGGTAGCGATGCCCTTGTTGTCTTTCAGGTCCTTTGGGTCCTTTGGGTCCTTCAGATCCTTCCGCGTCTGGCGTTATCCGTGTTCGTCAAGCTATGGACTACCTGCCATCCCGTTGGTAGGATCTTGCGCATGCCTGCACACCGGGATCGAAGAGACTTTATCAAGACGGTCGGTGTAGCCGCCTTGACCGCCGTAAATGCGTCGGCGGCCGAGGCTCCTCGCGACGGCCTTCCGAATATCGTTTACATCCTCGCCGATGACCTGGGGTACGGAGACGTATCGTGCTTCAATCCTGAGTCTCGGATCAGAACCCCCAACCTGGATCGACTGGCCGCGCAGGGTCGGACGTTCACGGATGCCCACGCAGGCGCGGCTGTGTGCAGTCCCACCCGCTACGGAATCCTGACCGGCCGCTACTCCTGGCGGACCCGGATGAAGTCGGGTGTTCTCTGGGGGTACTCGCGCAGCTTGATTCCAGCGAATCGGATGACGGTCGCGAGCCTGCTCAAGCGGCATAACTATCAAACCGCGTGTATCGGCAAATGGCACCTTGGGCTCGACTGGACGCTTCGGGACAAGCGTGTGCCTGCGGACACGCCCGCAGAGCTGGGAGACAACGTCGACTTTGCGGGACCAATCGCCGGCGGGCCGAATTCACTCGGCTTCGACTATTTCTTCGGAATTTCCGCCTCCCTCGACATGGCCCCGTATGTCTACCTCCAGAATGGACGGGTGACGGCTCTGCCTGACCGCGAGACGGAACAGAAGGTGCCGCAGGCGCAGTTCTGGCGGAAAGGACCGACCGGCGCCGACTTCCGACACGAGGAAGTCTTACCGAAACTGACGGAGAAGGCGGTTGGCTTTATTCGTCAGAACGCCCAACGGCGCTTCTTTCTTTACCTGCCGCTCGCTGCTCCTCACGTGCCGGTGCTTCCGCTTCCGCCGTTCCGCGGCAAGAGCGGGACCACCCTGTACGGGGACTTTGTCTTGCAGGTCGATGACACGGTCCGCCAGGTTCTGGACGCGCTGAAAGAGCAGGGCGTTGAGAACAATACGCTCGTTGTTATGACGAGCGACAATGGCTTTGCTCCGCCGGCCGGTCGGGATGAGCTGGTGAAAATGGGGCATTTCCCGAGCGCTCAGTTTCGTGGTTCCAAGGCGGACATCTTCGAGGGCGGGCATCGAATTCCCTTCATCGCCCGGTGGCCGGGACACATTCCTGCGAACACATCCTGCCCGGAGACCATCTGTCTGACCGATCTGATGGCGACGTGTGCGGGTCTGGTCGGCGAAAAGCTGCCGCCCGGTGCCGGAGAAGACAGCTTCAACGTGCTGCCCGCTTTGCTCGGTCAGAACTATTCGGCTCCACTGCGGGAGGCGACGGTTCATCAATCCATGGATGGCTCTCTCGCCATCCGACAGGGGAGGTGGAAGCTCGAAATGTGCCCCGGATCGGGCGGATGGAGCGACCCCAAGCCCGGGGGAGAGGAGACGAAGAAGCTGCCTCCTCTTCAGCTCTACGATCTTACGAATGATCCGGCCGAGACGCGCAACCTGTGCGACGCCCACCCGGAGGTCGTCCGGAAGCTCAGGTCGCTGCTCGAGCGGTATATCCGCAACGGCCGCAGCACCCCCGGTCCCGCGCAGCCGGCAGTCGACCGATAGCCGCCAGGACACCCGAGCCTGGGGGCACGAGCCTTTTTTGGAAAGGTATCTATGAACATCAAATGGTGCATCCTTCTGGCTCTCGGACTTTCATTCACCTTTGTCGACGGTGACCGGGAGAGGACGCTTCGCTTTCCGCAGGACGTGGCGAAGGGCAATTCCTATGTGGAAGAGATCCCGGACGCCGACTATCGGCACGCTTCCGAGGCGGCGTACAGGCAGTTTCGCGCCATGAAGTACGGCGTACGCATCCACTGGGGTCTGTATTCCATGCTGCCCGCCGCCCGCGAGTCGTGGACTTTCCTCGGTCTTTCGGACAGTGATCGCCAGGCCTATCTCGACTCTTACAGGAAGTGGAATCCCGAGGGTTTTGACGCCGAGGAGTGGATGAAGTTCTTGGAACGCGCCGGCTTCCGGTGTTTCACGATCACAACGAAACACCACGAGGGTTTCTCCCTCTGGGATACGAAAACGAAGGTGCACCGTCGACCGAACTACGGGACGCCAGGCAGCCCGGTGATTGAGGAATGCGCCCTCGCTTACAGCGTGGCAGAAACGCCGTTTAAACGAGACATTATCAGAGAGCTGTGCACGGCTGCCCACCGGCATGGCATCAAGATCGACCTCTATTTCTCGCACTCCGATTGGTACGACGCTGATTTCCGACCGTTTGGGCGCCATCCGCTGCAGACTCCCGGCTCTTCGGATATCAAGACCGTAGAGGAGCGGCAGGGCCGGCCAGCCGTACTTTTTCCGGAGCCGACTCCCGAGGATCGTGCCCGCATGATGGCCCGTCACCACGAACAACTTCGGGAGCTCCTGACAAACTACGGCAAGATCGACATGCTGTGCCTGGATATACAACTCGGCGCCAAATTGTGGCCGCAACTCAAGCAGACCATCAAAGAGCTCCGCAGGCTGCAACCAGATGTCATGCTCCGTAACCGAGGCATCGGGAACTACGGCGATTACTACACGCCCGAGCGGGTCGTGCCTGGTGACAAATCAGCAAGCCGCATGCCCTGGATGGTGATCTATCCCCTGGGGACGAATTTCTCTTGGGAAGGGGACGGCGCCAAGCACAAGGGCGCAAAGTGGGTCGTCGACAACCTCGTCGGATACGGTCGCCAAGGGCGGTAATTTCATGGTGGGAATCGGGCCTGACGGCAACGGTCGTTTCCATCCGACCGCCATTGCTCAACTGGAAGAGGTCGGAGCCTGGCTGAAGCTTAATGGCGAAGCGATCTTCGGGACTCACGAGCGATCGGCTAACCAGTGGAAGGAGGGGACATCCGTCCGATTCACTCAAAGCGAGGATGGAAGATACGTCTATACCATATTTCTGGAGCGGCCGACATCGGACGTCGTCCTGACTTCCGTAGAGCCCCGGCCGGGCTCGAAAATGGCACTCCTCGGGCACCAGGGTTCCTTGGCGTGGGAGACCTCACCGCAGGGGGTTAGAATCAAGTTCCCGGCGAAAGCGAGGAACGCGCTGGCCTACGCGATTAAAATCGAGACCAAGCGGTGAGTGCAGGGCTCGCCGGGAGCGACTGCCGTGAGCGCGGCCGGGATGCCTGCGCTCCTCCCGGCGCACCCAACAAACCTGAACCGCCTGTTGGGTGGTCCTCTCTTTGCTCGCTTCGCTCTGCGTCATGCTCGGCTCTTCCTGTAACGGCAGCGCGCCCCCAGGACTATTGGCCCAAGCCCTCAGACCGCGGACGCGAATGCGGCCGATGCTTCTCGGACTTCCTTGGCCGTCGCCAGCTTTAACACGCCTCGCGCCCAGTCTCGGGCCTTCTCGGCGCTCAGCCCGCTGACCACCCGGCTGATGGTCCCGATGGCGGCTGGCTCGATGCTGATTTCATCAACCTGGAGCCCGAGCAGGATAGGGGTCGCGACCGGATCCGACGCAATTTCCCCGCAGACGCCGACCTGCTTCCCGGCCTGGTGCCCGGCCTCGACAGTCTTGCCGATCAATTGCAGGACCGACGGGTGCAGGGAGTCGAGATATTCGCTCAGTTGCGGGTGTCCTCTCTCGGCCGCGAGCGTGTACTGGGTCAGGTCATTGGTGCCGATGCTGAGGAAATCGACCAGCGGCGCGAGCGAAGCGGCAATCAGCGCGGCGGATGGAGTTTCGATCATCACAGCAAGCGGTATCGGCCATCGATGGGCCAGGTTTTCCTCCAGGAGCTCACGGTGGCACTCCTCGATGAAGGCACGCGACCGGACAAGGTCCTCCAGGGCGGAAACCATCGGGAGCATTAGTCGCAGATCGTTCTCGGCCCCGGCTCGCAGGACCGCCCTGATCTGGTGGCGAAAAACCGTGCGTGACCGCAAGGAAAGGCGAATCCCCCTGACCCCCAGATAGGGGTTTTGCTCGGGAAGACGGGGCAAAAACGGGACCGGCTTGTCGCCCCCGACATCCAGGCTTCTCACAAACACAGGGCGACCGGTCATGGCTGCGGCGATCTCTTCCAGGGTGGCTATTTGTTCTTGTTCTGTCGGGGGCTCGAGCCGATTCAGGTACATGAACTCGGTTCGCAGCAGACCAATCGCCTCGGCTTGCTCCAGGGCCGCAACCCGCGCACCTTCGACGCTCCCCGCGTTGGCCGCGATCTCGAGGCGCTCACCGTCCCTGGTTCTCCATGGGCCAGGCGGGCGAGCTTCCAGGCTCGTCGTGCTCTCGCCCTTTCTTCTCCCCAGCTCTCGAATCTCCTCAGCATCAGGGTTTAGCCAGACTTGACCGGTGGCGCCGTCCAGCCCGATCACCGTTTCGGGGCCGAGTGACAAGAAGGAGGCCGGAACTCCGGAAACGGCGGGAATACGGAGGCTGCGGGCGATGATCGCACCGTGCGACGTCGGTTGTCCCTCCACGCTTATAACTCCGAGGAGAACCCGGCGGGGAAGGCCGGCGATGAGGCCGGGGGAAGACTCCCGGGCAATGACGATCACAGGCTGTGAGAGGGCTCGAGCAAAGTCGTCTCGGGAATCGGTCTTATCGGTCAGCGCCTGATGCACCTGTGTCCGGATCCCTCGCAAATCTGCCGCCCGTTGCCTGAGATAGGGATCTTCGAGCGATTCGTAACTCGCGATCACTTCATCTATCACGTTTCCCCAGGCCCATCCAGCGGCCTTTCTCGAGGCGAGGATTGAGTCTCGCATCCGAGAGAGAATCACCGGATCTTCCAGGGTCAGAAGGTGAGTCTCGACGATCTCTGCCTCGGCCGGAGCGCAGGCCGCAAGACTTTTGGCTCGAGCCCGAATCGCCTCTTTGGCAACGTCCACAGCCTTCAGGAAGCGGGTCCATTCCGCATCAGGATCCGCGGCTGATTCATCGACAACCGGCACTGACGGATCATAAACGTATGCCGGCCCCCAGGCGACGCCGGGGGAAAGAGGCAGGGCGCCAAAGGGACGGCCGGCCTCGAATTGCGGCTGGGACGGCTCGGCCAATTCCTCCTCAGCGAGCTCCGCTCGGAGGAAATCGCGGATGGCATCCAGGGCCTGCCGGGCATCGTCGCCCGATGTCGACACCGCTATCACGTCACCCTGACGGGCGCCGAGCGTGACGAGGCTGGTAAGGCTGCGGCCGGAAGCCACTCTACTACCCGGAGATTTCGGTCGACGGAAGTAGACTTCAGCGCGGAAACCTGCGATCAACTGAACCAGGCGGGCTGCCGGACGGGCGTGCAGACCGTGGGGCTTGGTCACTGTGAAGAGCGACTCCAAGGCACCGGGGGGAACACTGGGTGGGGGTGGTTCCGGCTCGATCTGGACCAGCTTAGCGTCAAGCGCACGGCACGCTTCCCGGCAAACCGCGTCGAGTTTTTGGCCTGATCCGATCTGAACGGCCGCGCTCAAAGCTCCCTCGACAAGCGGGGCAGGGCACAAGCGGATAGCCTTCCTCCAATCGTCAGGCAGAAGATCCAAGGCCGTCTCCGCACTGAGGATCGCGCTCCCCAGGTCCATGAGGACCACCACGCCGTCAGGGCCATAAACTTCCTGGATAGCTTCCACTATCTGGGTGGCATCCGTCCCGATCTCTGCGTGATCCGGCCCGGCACCGGCGGCAACTCGAACGGGGATCGGCGTCGGACAGACCTGTGCGGTCAGGCCCAGAAGGGCCTCGGCCAGGCGGCGGCTGTGGGAGACGATAACTAAACCAACCATTCGATATTGGCCTGCTCGATCGGCGCAACGGCACGTGGTTTCGTCAAGAATTCTCCGCAACTCGGGCGGCGGCGTCCAGCATGAGAAAGGTCGAGGTCGCGCCCGGGTCCTGGTGCCCGACGCTCCTCTCTCCCAGATAGCTGGCCCTCCCCTTTCGCGCCTGCAGCGGAATCGTGTTTCGCATGCCTGTCTCTGCCGCTTCCGCAGCCTTCTGCAGCGTCTCCGCCGGGTCGCCCGGCGATTGCGCGGCGCACGCCTTCACGGCCGCGATGGCCGGGATCCAGGCATCGACCATTGTCTTGTCTCCCGGCTCCGCCTTCCCGCGCTGGATAATGCCGCCCAGACCCGCCTCGAATAACGTAACCAAATCCTCCACGGCTAACTCGGACTTACCTGAAGTCGCCGCCGAGGCACGAAGGAAAAACGTACCATAAAGGGGCCCGGAAGCTCCCCCGACGGTCCTGATCAAGGTCATCGCGGTCAGCTTGAGCAACTCTTCAACAGTCTTAGGAGATTGCTTCTCGAGTTGCTCGTACACAGCTGAAAAGCCGCGTTCCATGTTGATTCCGTGGTCGGCATCTCCAATCGCGGAATCAAGGCGGGTGAGATAGTCGCGGTTCTCACTAAAACACTGCCGCAGGGAACGCAGCCATGCGATAAAGAAATCGATGGTCAGCTTCATCAGCGCCCCCACCGCAGGCCGGCTGTATGAACCGGAGCGTCCCAGAGAGTCAGAAGCCGATCGTCGGCCTTCAACAGCGTGATAGAGCAGCCGGCCATTTCTAAAGCGGTAATGTAGTTGCCGACGAGCGGCCGAACCACGTTGATCCCCTTTTCGCGGCAGACTTCGATCATCTCACCGAAAACCAGGTACAGTTCGATGAGAGGCGTTCCTCCCATCCCGTTAACCAGGGCAATGACTGAATCACCGCTCTGGAAGGGGAGGTCTCGCACGACTTCCTCGGTCATCATCCGAACCACATCACGGGCGGTTTTGATCTGCATCCGAGACCGGCCAGGCTCTCCATGGATACCGATGCCGAACTCCATCTCCTGATCGCCGATCTCGAAAGTTGGCTTGCCGGCAGCGGGGACCGTGCATGAAGTCAGAGCTATGCCGATCGAGCGGGTCCTTTGGTTGACCTCCTTACCGATTGCGGCCACTGCTGACAGTTTGTGCCCTTGCTCAGCGGCTGCGCCGCAGATCTTCTCGACCAGCACTGTCGCGCCGACTCCTCTGCGGCCGGCGGTATACAGACTGTCTTTCACTGCCACATCATCGTCGACCAGGACCGTTTCGACCTGGATGCCCTCGGCCTGACACAACTCCGCCGCCAACTCGAAGTTCATCACGTCGCCCGTGTAGTTCTTGATGACGTGGAGTACGCCGGCGCCAGAGTCCACGGCCCTCGTAGCGGCCTCAATCTGATCCGGGGTCGGGGAAGTAAAGACGTCACCCGGGCAGGCGGCGTCGAGCATTCCGCGACCGACGTACCCGACGTGGAGAGGTTCGTGTCCGCTGCCGCCCCCCGAGATGATTCCCACCTTGCCCGAGACCGGTGCGTCTTTCCACGCTACGAAGAGCGGATTTTGGGACAGCGTCAGCAGATCCGAGTGCGCCGCAACCAACCCCGCAAGCGACTCGGCGACGACGTTTTCGGGACGATTGATCAGTTTCTTCATTGGCAATGATCATAGGTCGCACTCGGGGAAGGATCAAGACGCCGAGGCCAGGGGCCGCCCCGGCGCACCTGGCTCGGCGAGTCTTGCCGCTTCCCGCCCGGGAAAGCGTTTGGGCTTTGGAAGATCCACTGCTCTTCAGCTGCTCAGGAACTGCCGAACAATTCCCTCGAACGTCTCCGGTGTCTCGAAGAAGGGCATGTGACCGATATCTTTCAGTTCACAGTACTCGACGCGCCCGGGGAGTTGCTTCACAAACTCCTGGACGTATGCGGGAGGGGCGTAGTGGTCCTCGGTGCCGGTAATGGCCAGGCAGGGCACCGCCACTCTCGAGACTAGATCGCGGGCGCTTGCCCGTGACAGGGCCTCGGCTGCGTCTGCGTACATGACCGGGTCATTCAGCTCGAGCAGACGGTGATACATGGCGACCTTGTCCGGTATTTTCTGCAACGAGGCTTTCGAAAAAACGATCGGCATGGTCACATCGCCGATCCCCTGCATGCCTCGCTCGCGCACTTCCCGGGCCCTCTCTCCCAGGCGTTTTCGCGCCTCGGGAATCGGCTCGGGCAAGCCGCCGACGAATATCAGACGGGCCACTGAGGCCGATTTACCAGAGGCCAACATCAAACCGATGATGGCACCCATCGAATGGCCGAGAATGGTAACCCCGCCGCCCAGGCTCTCCTTTATCAACTCGTCGAGGACCTCCCCACAGTCCTCGAAGGAGAAACCCGACGCTGATGAAGGGGAGAAGCCGCAGCCGGGAAGATCCACGGCCACTGTCCGAAAAGAATTGGCGAGAGAATCCGCCAGGCTCGAGAAGAAGTAACTGCCGCCTCCGAGTCCATGAAGACAGAGAAGCGCCGGTCCCGTTCCGTTCTCGGTGCAGTAGACCGTACGACCTGACGAGAGGTTGTGAAGTCTGCCCACGTCAGCCTCGCGCCTCGTTCAGGCAGGAGAAGATCTCGCGATAGAACTCCGGATGCGAGCCCCAGTTCTGCGCGGTCACCAGCTTGCCGCAGCGGACGGCCTGGCTCGTACTGTATTCGCCTCCCGCCGCCTCGACCTCGCAACGGACGTGTTCGTAGGCGGTCAGGCACCTTCCTCGAGCCAGCCCGGCGGTGATGAGCACTTGCACCCCGTGGCAGACTGCAAATATCCACTTTCCCTTGGAGTCGAATTCCTGGACGAGCCCGATAACCTTCGCGTTGTGACGAAGATACTCGGGAGCTCTTCCGCCCAGGAGCAAAATGGCGCTGTAATCGTCAGATTTCACCTCATCGAAGGTCAGGTCGGATGTCACCGAATAACCCGGGCGCTCGACATAGGTATCCCAACCGGGTTCGAAGTCGTGAATCACCAGGTGCAGCGGCCTCTTGCTGGGCGCAGCGATCACGGGTTGGTAGCCCGCCTCCCTGAAGCGATGAAGTGCGTAAAGGGTCTCGTAGCTTTCACCGGCATCACCGGTTACGATCAAGATCCGTTCGGACATGATGCGATCCTCCGTTGATCCAACCTTAATAGCATAATGTGGCAGAGCGCAAGAGCCCGTCGAGGAAGAGGAGGGTTTGCGGAACCCTGGCGAAAGGACCTCAAAGACCTCAAAGACCTCAA
>RPQK01000082.1 GCA_003819755.1 Acidobacteriota bacterium
ACGATATGGTACTTCCCGGCGTCCAGCTTGCTTCCGAAACCGCCGCCCATGTAGTGGCCGATCACGCGGACTTTCGATTGCGGGATGCCCAGGGTACGAGCGATCTGGTCCTGAATCGCAAACACACCCTGGGTGGTTTCCCAGACCGTCAGCCGATCTCCATCCCAGTTAACGACGCAACCGTGCGGTTCCGTTGGGGTGTGGAGCAGGCACGATACCGAATAACTTTCCTCCAGCACGATGTCGGCTTCGGCAAATCCTTTGGCTACGTCCCCACGTTGATACTTCTCGACTTCTCCAACCTGGTTACCTTTCTCGTGGAGCTTGGGGGCCTGCGGTTCC
Organism: Acidobacteriota bacterium; assembly: GCA_003819755.1. Classification (GTDB taxonomy): domain Bacteria; phylum Acidobacteriota; class UBA6911; order RPQK01; family RPQK01; genus RPQK01. Next base: position 343 of record RPQK01000082.1, read on the forward strand.
AGAGCCTTGAGCTCGTCCGCGACGAAGGGCAAAATCTCGTAGTCGACCTTGATGGCCCGGAGGGCGTCGACCGCCTGGTACGGAGATTCGGCGGCCACAGCCGCCACTTCGTCTCCCTCGAAAAGACAATTGGGGTCGAACAGCTTCGCCGACGCTCCCCAGTTGTAGTACCAGTCGATGGCGCATCCCGGGGTCGAACCCGTCAGCACTCGGTGAATCCCCGGCATCTTTTCCGCCTGGCTCGTATCCACTGCTTTGACCCTGGCGTGCGGATGCGGGCAACGAAGGATGGCGGCGTAGAGCATGTTCGGCAGGCTGACATCGGAAGGGTATACGGCCGAACCGCTGACCCGCTCGTACGCGTCGACTCGGGGTAAAGCCTTTCCGACTATTTCAGTCTTTTCCCAAGGCTTGGGATCGGGTTCCGCCGACTGCGCCTCGCCTGGTGGAAGAGTAAATCCAGCCACGGAGTAGAGTCCTGACTTGACTTTCATGACTGTCCTCCCTTCCGCCGCAACTCGGCCGCTTTCGCCACTGCCGGAAAAATGTGAGCATAGGCGCCGCAACGGCAGAGATTCCCGCTCATCCCTGCCTGGATCTGCGCGGCGTTGGGCGTTGGATTCGAACGAAGGAGCCCTTCAGCCGCCATGACCTGTCCCGGAGTGCAGTAGCCGCACTGGAAGGCGTCGTGCTCGACGAAGGCTTGCTGGACCGGCCCGAGCTCTTCGCCGTTCATCAGCCCTTCGACGGTGGTGACCTTGAAGCCCTCAGCCTCGACAGCAAGCGTAAGGCAGGCGTATCGAGGCTCGTCGTTAACCAGCACAGTGCACGCCCCGCACTCGCCTTGCCCACACCCCATCTTGGTTCCTGTGAGGCCGAGCTTTTCCCGGAGGACAAAAAGGAGAGACCAGCGGGGCTCGACCAGGAGACGATGCTCCCGGCCGTTGATCAAGAGTTTGACGGGCACGGTTTCCCCGGTTATGAGGACCGGCGAGGATCCAGGCGCGGCCTGCACCTGCCCGGCCGCAGAGGCGACCACAGCGCCGGTGCCGACTGAACTGAGAAAGCCCCTCCTCGTCACCCCCGTCTGACATTGACATTCGTGTTTGTCTTTCTTGCCGCTCATGGCGGCAAATTATGTCACGGAACGGGGAGGGAGGCATCACCCAGTGTCAAGGTGACAAGGTGACAAGGTGACGGTGACTTGGGAGCGGCGGCCAAGTCAGCGGCGGCCAAGTCACCGTCACCTTGTCACCCTGTCACCTTGTCACCTTCACTGCCCTACTTCATCGTGAAAATCAAAGACGGGTCCAGGGGGTAACGGCCAAAGCTTGCTCCGTAGACGGCCAGGCCGCCCGGCAGCGCTTCGTCTACTTCGAGCCGAACGGTGATCCGGCCTTGTTTGGCCGCCTCAGCCAGCACTTCGCGCGGAACCGAGGCCGAGATCAGGTAGCCGTATGAGCCGGCTTCTTTCAAGGACTTATCCCGCTTCTGAGAGTGCCAGGACAAAATCCCCCGGTGGTCAGCCGGATCGTCGGGCAGTTCGAAGACACCCACCGACTTCCCGCCAATCAGGATCTTCACTGCGCTGGGGAACGGCTTTTCGTCCGTCATGGGATAAGCATTGGGATTCAAGCTCGGATCATGGGTGCCTCTGCCTCGCATGAAATCGCCTTCCTGCTTGCCTCCCTGCGGCCGGTCCTTACCGAACAGCTGCTTGGCCGACAGTTCGGCCCGGAAGACGACGTTGTCCACGTTTTTCATTTCAAGATCGCCCGGCCATTGGACGGTGTACTCGAAATAGCCTGCGCCTGCCCCATTAACCTTCAAACCGTCCAGGACGTTCCACTGCTTCTCGGACCACTTAGCTGAACTGAAGGAGGAAGGCGGAAAACTGACCGTTCTGGAGTCCTTCCGATCTACCTGCCCGCTAACCCGGAAAGTCGTGAAATTGCGGTGAAGGATGGAACCGGCCGAATCCTCGAGCAAGAGAGCGAGAATCAGGAGGCCCGGGTGATCAGGCAATTTCAATTGGAGAGGCGGCAGGGTTTCGGCGGACCAGGGCTTGAAATCAACCGGGCGCGCCGACTGTGAGAAGTGCCGGCGCCGGCCCAGATCATCCCACCCGTAAAGCTCGGTCCGCAGACTGAGCCTGGTACCCGGCTCTGTGTCCGTCATGAACGACGCGACCAGCGGAACGTTGACCGATTCGCCGGGCTTCACGTCGTTGCAAAGCGGAAGGTCGGCCAAGACGTAGTACGGGGAATGCAGGTCCTGCAGACTCATACCGGGAACCAACTCGGACAAACCGGTCTCCTTGTCCGACCGGTCAAAACGGTAATAGCCGTTCCACTCATTGATAACGTCGTGATGCTCGGTGTAAAGCCACCCGCAAATCTTCGGGTGACGGCGGAACTCGTTCATCATCAGGTGGTAATCCCAGCTCCAGTCGACATCCCCGGTACTCCCCTGATATCCCCAGACATTGCCGCACTCGCTGTTCAAGAGCGGCTGATCACCCTGTTTCCGGCCCCCGATGTAATTCCATTCAGACCCGGGAAACGTTTTGCTGGTCACTTCATCAAGATGCTCGCGCCACCGGTAGCCGGGCAGGTATTGATGCCAGCTGTTGATGTCCGTCGTGACGTGATCGTAATTGCAGGGAGAGTTGTCTTCCACGAGGCGCGAGGAGTCCAGAGACTTCGTCAGCTTGAACATCGATTCGACCCACTGCTGGGTTTCAGGCAGGTACTTCTTCTCCTTACCGGTCTGCAGTCCCCAGGTCTCGTTGAAAATCACCCAGGAGAAGATAGCCGGATGGTTGTAGTCCCGCCTGATCATTCCCCGCAACGCGGTCTCAGCCTCAGAGCGCATCTCGGCGTCCGGTTCGCCCCAGCTGTTCGGAACGTCAGCCATAATGAGGACTCCCAGGCGATCGGCCCAATAGATCTTGCGGGGCACATCGACTTTCACGTGAAGCCTGAGCCCGTTCAACCCGATGCGACGGGCGCGCAATACCTCATCCCGCATGAATTCGTCAGTCGGGAAGGTGTAGAAGCCTTCCGGGTGATAGGACTGGTCGAGCGTCAACTGGAGGTAGACCGGCCGGTTGTTGAGGGCGATGTAGGGGAATCCGGAGCCGGGGAGACGCACGACGCTCACTTTGCGCATTCCGAAGTAGGAGGCGATCTCGTCGGCTGCTCCGGCAGGCGGTTCAAGCCGGGCAGATACTTCGTAAAGAAAAGGGTCGGAAAGCGACCAGAGACGGGCTTGCGGAACAGGTATGGCGGCGGTAAGACCCTGCTGCCCTTGGGGCACGGTTTGCACCACGTCCGGCAGATTCCCCGTCTTGAAACGCAGCCGGAAGGTGAGGTCCGTGGCGGCGGCTTTGTCGAGCGTGAGCTTTACTTCCGCCTTACCGGCATCAATGTCCGGTGTGAACAGGACGGAATCGATGTAGGTCTCAGCTCGGGCTTCGAGGTAGGGTGTCTGCCAGATCCCCCGCGCCGGCCCGTACCCCTGTTTCCCTTCCAGCTTGAATCGATGCGGCGAGTCGTCGACCCGCAAAACCAGTTGCTGTTCCTGGCCGAATCGAACGTGTGGAGTCAATTCGAACTCAAATGGGGTGTACCCTCCACGGTTGGTCCCGACCGGTTTTCCATCGAGCCAGCCGGTCGTGAGCCAATCCGAAGCTCCGACGACCAGGAAGACACGCCGGCCCTTCCAGCTGTCCGGCACCGTTACTTTCCGCGAGTACCACCCGATGTCCGCATCGTTACCGACGCGCGAAAGCGGAGAGCCCCAGGGAAAGGGGACCACGACCTGCTGGTTCCAGTCGCCCCGCGCCTGCCAGTTCGACCTCTCCCCGGTGTTCGTTTTGTCGAAGGCAAAGGACCAGGTCCCGTTGAGGTTGATCCAGTCGGCGCGCTGGAAGTCCGGGCGCGGATGTTCGGGAAGCGGGATGGAATCTGCCGCGTACGTCAACGGCAGAAGGACGAGACAGACAACCGCTAAGCTGAGCTTTCTCATATGGTGGGGTAATGATAGCAGAGGGCGGGGGGACAAGGGACACAACGGACAGAAGGGACATCAGGGACATCAGGGACAGCAAGACCGGAGCGGTCGCTGGCGTCCCTTGTGTCCCTTGCCCCTTCGCCCCTACTCCCGCTCAACTCCCACCACCCGCAGTGGCGACGGGGCCAGGTAAACGGTCACGCCTTTCTTCCAGTCTTTCTGATCGGGTGACAGCGTGCGAATGACAACGGCTAGATAACCGGTGGCCGACTCCCCGGGCATAGGCAGCTCCGGTGTGGCCACGACTTCCACCGCCCCGAGGCTCTTCGTCGCTCCGCTCCCGTTGTCGTACGAGGACCACTGGTACTGGTAGGATTCCGCCTTTCCGACCCCTGCTTCTTCTCCCAGATTGCAGAACCGAAGAACGTTCTGCGCTTCCTTCGTGGCGATCTGAAAATCGGAGAGCGGATTCATGCGCGCCAGGTAATGGCGCACGATCTTGTCCCGCCGTTTGATCAGGCAGTTGATCAGGTATTCCTCGGCCTCCGGGTCTCTCAACTCGCCGGTCTTGACGATCGCACGGACTGCCTCGTTCGTGAAGCGGGCGATCGTCCGGCAGGCCCAGAAGGCGTCCTCGTTCTGCATCCGCTCAAAGGCGGGGTTCGGATACTCAGGGCGCCACCGTTCGGGCTTGAAGTAATCTGCTTCGAAGCGACCGATCGAGGGGTACCTGGGATAATCGACGTAGCGCCAGGATCTGTCCCAGGCGCCAAACGACAAGGCCGCTTTCAGAATCGGCCCCCACTCCAACATGTATTCGTTCCCGGCCCTGCGCCCCTGGATACGGACACTGCCGCTGCCGAGGCAGGAGCCGAAATCACTCAGGTGATGTTTGACGTATCCCGACTCCCCCTCCTGAATATACGAGTCCAGGGTGTTCAAGCTGCGGGAATCATCGTGGTTCAGCCAGGCGGCAAACAACCGGAGGCCGCGCAGTTCGCGACGGTGTTCGTGAGGGAAAATATCATTCGGATCGTCCGAACGAGTCCCGTAGTACTTGAAAGGACCGATAACCGTCCCATCAACCTTGAGGCTCGCGACCACCTGGACAGTTCCGTCTTCCTGGACCGCCACTCTCTTAAAAATCCGATCAACGTCCTTTTCAGTCCACTTCCGTTTCCGCCCGTTCTCATCTGTGAGCTTCGCATCTGTCCCGATGGTCACGTTTTCCCGGCGAATCCGGGCCAGGTAGTACTCAGGGACGTTGTACCCAAACGCATGGAAGAACTTCGTGCTGATCACTTCAGCAGACGTCGCCAACTGAGCGTAGCCGGGCGGATCAAACTTGATGAAGTAGGTGTCTCCTCTCCCGTCGACAATCGTAAATCCCGGCGTAATCCCTTGAGTCTTGCCACGGACTATGACCCAGGGCTTTGACATATCGGGCCCCTGACGACTGTTCGGTCCCTTGACCAGATCGGCACTTGACAGCGCCCGCATGGTCATTCGATTCGTGAACCAGGACGAATCCGGTACCTCCCCGAGCGTGTTAATGTTCTCGGCCCCGGGGACGCGGTCATCCGGGCGGTGAGCAAATGTATTCGAGAGGAAGTCGACGACCATGCTGACGTCATCGATGGTCGCGGGGGATGGTATCGGCTTGCGGTCGGGATCCTCCCAGATCGGGTCGTCGCTTCGGAACTTCTGCGCCTGCACGGCGGAAGCGAGAAGCAACAGGACAGGCCCAACTATAAGAAGCTTGAGTTTTGTCATTACGATCCTCTTGCGGCTGTCTAGAATGCCGGACCGAATTTGAAGAAAAATCGCGTGCCTTCCCGGCTCCGGCCCACATCGATCCTCATAACGAGAGCCCGGGGGGTCTTTAACCGGACTCCTACGCCCCAGCTCTTCTCCAGGTGATCAAAGTCGAAATCTGCGCGCTCGCCAAATACTTTTCCCGTATCGTAGAACAGCGCCAGTTCAATGGCCGGCGAGGCATCCCACCGGTATTCGCCGGACAGGAATAGAAGTCTCTTATCGCGAAATCGGAACTCGCGAAAACCCCTTAGGGCCTCACTGCCGCCCAGCGTCTGCATGAGGTAGAACGGGACCTGTGCGCCCGCATCCTCACCGTCAGCCGATCCGAAGACCTGCAGGGCGATTCGGCGCTGTTCTGAACCAAGCGGAATGAACTGCCGGATATCGACGGCCAAGCGATTGAACTCGTACGTGCTCCCGGAGCGCTCATCGAACCTTGAAAGGTAAACGCCGACCATTCCGCCCCGGTGGGGATTTCCCGGCCTGTCCCGGTAATCGATCATGACCGCGGCGCTCACGTCGAGGAAGTCCGGCTGCCGCAGGAGTCCGGGGGCGGTGACGTCCGAGAAGCGGTCGTGAGTATTCGGGAAACGATCGTCGGTGCCCGGGTCGACGTTCACCTGGAGATAGCCGACCCTCACCCCGGCGCCTACCCAGCGGTTGAGCTGCCATCCGACCACGCCGTCCCAGCTCATGTCTTCCAAAGTGTAGTCTGTACGATTCTGGGGCCTGGAGGCCGGACCAATGCCAAAGAAGTCCTCCTGCGGAAAGTAGCGATAGCCGAGATCCAGGTAGGCGAAAAAGCCCTTCTCCTTCGGCTGCATTTCATCAAACTGGCCGGCCGCCCCGATTCCGACCGGTTCCAGGCTGAACACCTGCCCCCGTTTCTGGATCAGGCCAAACTGGAGATTGGAGGCGCGGTATCCGCGAAACGACCAGGCCCCCGACGCCTGCAAATCCAGAGGAAAACCACCCAGGCGGGGCTGCCAGTAACGAAACCCGGGAGCAAATCCGGAGCCGGTGCTCAGCGAGGCGAAACGCGGATAGAAACCGTGGTAGTTGAAATTCAGGAGTTCCCTCAATCCCCTGGTCTCGAGCCAAAGCATCCCATTCTCGAATTCACTTAAGCGAGCCGGCTGGATCCGGGTCTTTTTGTCTTCGCGCCGTTTGGCCCACAGCTCACGGCGGCTCAGGTCGGCGTCCTGCTCCGTCTCCCCGGGAAAACCGAACAGCGGGACAGGGGAACCGAGCAGGCAGAAAAGACCGGCCAGTAAGAACTTATGCGTCAGGAATTTCATTTTCGTCCTGTCCTTGGAAGGCGCTTAATAGCAGATGATACACGAGTTGGCGGAAGGAGTTGAAGGATGAAATAAAGGATGAAATAAAGGATGAAGGATGAAGGATGAAGAAGAAAGGATGAGGGATGAAGGATGAAGGATGAAAAAGGGACCTCATCCTTCATCCTTTCTTCTTCATCCTTCATCCTTTCTTCTTCATCCTTCATCCTTCATCCTTTCTTCTTCATCCTTCATCCTTCATCCTTCATCCTTCATCCTCCGCTCCTTCGCCCGCTTTTGGCCTTCCTATTTCCCTGGAGGCGCACTAGAATTTCGTGTGACTTCCATGCTGACAAGCGCTGCATTGTCTGATCCCGGCCGAAGGAGGCAGGTAAATGAGGACTACTACCTGATCAATCGCCGTCAAGACCTTTACATCCTCGCCGACGGGATGGGAGGGCACGCTGCGGGAGAGGTCGCGTCACTACTGGCGGCCAGCACCATCGAAGAATTCCTCGTGCTTATTACCGGTTCAGCCGAGATCACCTGGCCGTTCGGCTACAACGTGCGTCTGCCCTATGAGCACAACGTTCTCCAGACTGCCGTTCAACTCGCAAACTCGGGGGTAAGCCACGCCGCTCAACAGGCCGAGCAGTATATGGGAATGGGCGCCACAGTCGCCGTGGTGTGGGTCCGGGGAACGAAGGCCTTCTATTGCCACATCGGTGATAGCCGGATCTACTTGCACCGGGACACCCAGCTCTCCCAACTCACGCAGGACCATTCGCTGGTCCAGGAACAGGTCAATCGCGGTCTGATCACTCCCGAAGAGGCCAAGACCCACCGGTTGCGTCATGTTGTCACCCGCGCGATCGGGGGCCGTGACTCGGTCGACGTAACAGTACGGGAGCACGACCTCGCTCCCGGTGATGTTTTGCTCCTGTGCAGCGATGGCTTGACAGACTGCGTGCCTGACGCCGAGATCTGCCGTATCCTCGGGCTTCAGGCTGGCCCCGAAGAACTCTGCCAACAGTTGGTGGCGGCCGCAAACCAGGCTGGAGGAGACGACAATATTACCGTTGTGCTAATCCAAAGCTCGGATGACGGCGCCGGGAAGCAGTAGCCGTTTACCGGTAACCGAAGCGCAAGACAATCTCGTCGGTCAGCGCAATCTGGTCGCCCCGCCGCAGCAAGACCGTTTCCCCCTTCACCGGCCGCCCGTTCAGCAGTGTCCCGTTGGTGCTGTGATCAACCAGGAAATAGCGTTTGCCGCTCTTGACCAAAGAGCAGTGCCGCCGGGACACACGCCGGCTTGGATCCCGCACGATGAAGTCGGCCTCCGCCTCCAGGCTCCCCACAACACACACCTCTTTTTCGAGTTTGAAGAGCTTCCCTGGTTCAGGGCCCTCTATCTCCGTCAAGACGCCCTTGCTCTTTCTAACCCACAGGAACAAGAGCGCGCCCAGGCCCAGCAAGACGGCCGCTCCCAGGCCGAGCAGGGTGGTTCTCGTCGTTCGTGCGGCCTGCTGATCTCGGTCAATCCATTCCCGCAGCCTGAGAGCCTCCTGGTTATGCGAATCCGACTTGAGGACTTCCCTTACCTTGTCACCCGCCTCTTTCAGCCGGCCCTGATGATAGAGCCTGCCTGCCGCCTCCAGCCCTGCCACCGACTGTTCTCGTCGCCGTACCGCCGCAACCTGCTTCTGACGCTCATCCTCCTTCTTCTTTTCCTGCTGGCGAAGCAGCTGGCGAACTCCGGCCAATTCCATCCCGACGTTCCGCTTCTGGGCAGAATCGGGTTCGAGAGTCAGAAGCTTCACTAAGATAGCCTCCTTCAGCTTCAAGTCCTCAGTGTCATAGAACCTGTTCCATAATTCATCGATGTGCCTTCGCTGCTCCGGGTCGGGGGACGGAGATCCTTCTTGTAACGCCGCTTGAAAATTGATAAGCGGAAGTAAAAGAAGCGTTAGCAGCAAATTGCGCCCGATAGTGCTCATTTTGGGACCCTGGTTGTAGCTTCAGTATGGAGTAAGAAAAACTAGTTCAAGATTAATCGAGCAGCATCGCCCGCTTCAAGCCTGTTCCGAGCTCAAGGACGCAGACGCGATAGATACGGACAAACCCGAACGAAGCCCGGCTGCACGGGGACCGGTTGTTGCCGTTTACCGCAAATATCCGCTCTTTTTTTTCACACAAAGCACCAACCTGGCCATATGTTGCTTGTTGTCAATGTTTTCTGGCAGCATCATAAACTTGACTTCTTGCCTTTTTTGGTACGACAATAGTTTCATTCTCCTTCAACGAACCGTCCGGTTCTTTTGGGGTGTTCGCAACAAGTAAAGCAAGAAGACAACCTGTGACGGGAGACTACGTCTGGAAAACAGGCCGGACCCGTAAGGGTCGATGTGTGGCCGGGTTCCGAGAGACTCCACGGGACCAGGACGAGGACTGCCCTAAACCATGTCGTCACGGGATGAGGAGACCGAGATGCCACGAGAAAGCCTACAGCACAAACTTGACCGTGTACGGAAGCCCCGGGTGCAAATCACCTACGATGTCGAAATCGGGGACGCGCAGGAAGTAAAGGAACTGCCTTTTGTCGTCGGCGTGCTGGCCGATCTTTCAGCCGACAACAAAGGAAACCTGCCAAGGGTCAAGGACCGAAAATTCGTTCAGATTGACCGCGATAATTTCAACCAGGTGCTGGCCGGAGTTACGCCCCAACTGAGCTTCGCCGTGCCCAACAAACTGGCGGACGACGGAAGCAAACTGAAGGTTAACCTGGAATTCCAGAATTTGGACGATTTCGGCCCGGAAGCAGTAGCCCAACAGGTCGAGCCGCTTCGCAAAATCCTTGCCGCGCGCCGTCGCCTGACGGAGCTCGCGATCAAGATCAACTCTAATGACCAACTCGATGAGCTCCTGCAGAAGATCGTTACGAACACCGAGGCCCTCAAGCAGATGAGCTCGGCCGGAGCGCCGGAAGCGGTCGCGGAGACCAGCGACGAGAGCAAGGAGGAGTAAGATGCCGGAACAACAGGAAGTCGAACAGAAAAGCGTGGCCGTCGCCCCTGCCGTAGCCGAAACGGCGCAGGATCAAGGCTTACTGGACAGCATTCTCGACAACGTCGCTCGGGACCCGGAACAGCGCGGAGCTGCGCGCGATATCATCGCGGAGTTCGCGCAACAGGTCCTTAAAGGCGAAATGGTCATTTCCAGAGACACGGAATCGATGATCAAGGCAAGGATCGCGGATCTTGATCGTTTGATCTCCGCACAACTGAACGAAATCCTCCATGCGCCCGAGTATCAGAAACTCGAAGCCACCTGGCGGGGTCTCCACTACCTGGTTCATCAGTCCGAAACCGGCGATATGCTGAAGATCAAGGTTCTCAACATATCGAAAAAAGACCTTCTGAAGGATCTGGAAAGAGCCGCTGAGTTTGACCAAAGCGCCTTGTTCAAGAAGGTTTACGAGGAGGAATTCGGGGTCTTTGGAGGTGCCCCGTTTGGTTGCCTGGTAGGAGACTACGAGTTTGGCAACCATCCTCAGGATCTCGCCCTGATGGAGAAGATATCCAACGTCGCAGCGGCAGCCCACGCCCCATTTCTCGGCGCTGCAGACCCCAGGATGTTCAACCTGGACAGCTTCAGTCAGCTCGGCGAGCCCCGCGATCTGGCGAAGATATTCGATTCAGTCGAGTACGCCAAATGGAAATCCTTCCGAGAGAGCGAGGATTCCCGCTACCTCGGGCTCTGCCTGCCTCATGTCCTTATGCGTCTGCCTTACGGCAGCGCCACGGTCCCCGTTGAATCGTTCAATTTTGAAGAAGATGTTGACGGGAAAGACCACCGGAAGTACCTCTGGGGCAACGCCGCCTATGCTTTCGCGACGCGGCTGACCGATGCTTTCGCCCGCCATGGCTGGTGCACCGCCGTACGAGGAGTGGAAGGGGGTGGATTAGTCGAGGGCCTTCCGACGCACACTTTCCGTACTGACGAGGGAGATGTGGCCCTGAAGTGTCCGACCGAAATCGCCATCACCGACCGGCGGGAAAAGGAATTGGCTGACCTCGGGTTTATTCCCCTCGTCCACTGCAAGGGAAGGGATTACGCCGCGTTCTTTTCGGTGCAGTCGTGCAACCGCCCGAGGAAATACGACACAGATTTTGCAAACGCGAACGCCCGGCTGTCGTCGCAGCTCCAGTACATTTTCGCCATCTCCCGGTTCGCTCATTACCTGAAGGCGATGATGCGCGACAAGGTGGGCAGCTTCATGTCGCGGCAGAACTGCCAGGACTTCCTGAACAGATGGATCAGCCAGTATGTGATCCTGAATGATGATGCCAGCCAGTCGATGAAGGCGCGGTACCCGCTGAAAGCCGCCCAAATCGAGGTACAGGATGTCCCGGGCAAGCCAGGAGCTTACAGGGCGATCGCCCTGCTAAAACCGCATTTTCAGCTCGACGAGATTGATGTTTCGTTGCGCCTGGTGGCCGACCTTCCGGCCGCAGCCAAGGGGTAACGGGAATCGCTAACAGAAGTCAGGAAAACAACAGGAGGACGTATGGGTTTTGATGCATTTTTGGAGATCGAAGGTGTAAAGGGCGAGAGCACTGACGACAAGCATAAGGGGTGGATCGAGATCCAGTCCTTTAGTCACGGCATGTCTCAGCCCATCTCTTCAACCGTCAGCTCGTCTGGAGGGGCCGCCGCCGGACGAGTGAACATGCAGGACTTCTCGGTCGTGAAGTTTCTGGACAGTGCCTCTCCGGAACTGGCCAAGCTCTGCTGCACAGGCAGGCATGTCCCGAAGGTGACCGTCGAGCTCTGGCGGGCCGGCGGAGAAAAGGTCAAGTACATGGAGTACCTGATGGAAAACGTTATGGTCTCCTCAGTGAGACCGGGTGGGACGTCCAACGGCGGTGAAGACCTCCCTCTGGAAGAGGTGAGCTTCAACTTCGGGAAGATGGAGTGGAAGTACTACCCGCAGGACCGCGCCAAAGGTTCCGCTTCCGGCCATGTAGGGTTCAAATGGGACCTCCAAGCGAACAAGTAGGCTGTAACCAGGCCTTTGTATTGCTGGACGGGATTGACAGGTGTCGGACTTTCCCGCTCGACGAATCCCCGTCAGTCCCGCCCAGTGCGCGAGGAACGCTAATCGCACATGCGAGCTCCCGACTACGAATTCCAGGTAGCGGCTTCGGTTTTGGACCGGCTTCTCGACTTCGAACCCGATTTGTCTCGAGATCCACCGATTAAGAGAAGTGAAGGAGTCAAAAGGGTCAGGCGGGCAGTTCAGAGGGATTTGGAGAACCTCCTTAATGCACGAAACACTCTCGGTGACCTTCCGGACGGGTTCTCCGAGCTGAGGCACTCCGTGGTGTCATACGGCCTCCCGGACTTCAGCAGCTACAACATAACCAGTCCGGGCGATCAGGCGCGTCTGACAGGGGCGATCGAGGCGGTGATTGGAGGTTTTGAACCGCGACTGACCAACGTCCGGGTGGAACTTCTGGCGGAGAGCCAGGATGATCGCAGCCTGGCCTTTCGGATCGAAGGAGATCTGGTGATTCACCCAGCCGTGGAACGAGTCGCTTTTGATGCGGTGATGCAGCTTCATAACCAGGCGTATGTGATCCGGGACAAGGAATAGCGGGAAAGACTAGTCCGTCTTTCATCCTGGACAGGACTTTCGATGCGTCATGATCTTCTGACTTACTACGAGAGGGAACTGCTGTTCCTGCGCCAGACGGCCAGCGGGTTTGCCGAGGACTACCCTAAAATCGCTCGCCGCCTCTCGCTGGAGGCAGACCGGTGCGAGGACCCGCACGTCGAACGCCTGATTGAAGGGTTTGCTTACCTGGCCGCCCGGATTCACCTTAAGATCGACGACGAGTTCCCCGAAATCACCGATTCCCTGCTCCAGGTTCTCTATCCGCATTACCTCGCCCCAGTTCCGTCGATGGGGATCGTTCAGTTCGTGGTTGATCCCAGACAAGGAAAGCTGTCGGGTCCCTACAACATTGGATCCGGTACGAGCCTTTACTCGAAATCGAGCACAGACGCGGTCTGCCGCTTCAGAACCGCCTATCCGGTGACTCTCTGGCCGATAAGGGTAGCGTCAGCCAAGATCGAAATCTCGGGATCACCAAACAGCCCCGCGGCCTTGGTTCTGCGGCTTGAAGCGACCGGAGACAGCCCGCTTTCAGAGTTGGGGCTGAGTTCCCTCCGGTTCTTCCTGTCAGGGCCGGCCCAACTGACCCAGGCTCTGTACGAGTCGATCTTTGGCCGATGTCAAAGAATCGACCTTCATTTTGGCACCAGTCACTCTGATCCTATTGTTCTCCCCTCTGAATCGGTGGGAGAGGTCGGATTCGGGAGGGGGGAAGGCTGTCTGCCTTACTCAGACCGATCTTTTCTCGGTTATCGCCTCCTGCAGGAGTACTTCGCCCTACCGGAGAAATTCCTTTTCTTTGATCTTCTTCTCGGTGATGTCCTGCGCCAGGCCGGGACGCAAACCGAGGTCGAGATCGTTTTTCGTTTCTCCCAGATTCCCCCCCATTCGCAGCAAACGGAGGCGGACAACTTTCGTCTGGGCTGTACGCCGATCGTGAATCTCTTTGAGCAGACAGCGGAGCCGATCCGTCTGGATCATGCTCATACGGAATACCGCGTGATACCCGACATCCGGCGTCAGGGCATCATGGAAGTCCATTCGATCGACTCGGTCGCCAGTATTTCCCCGCAGACCGGCAGTCAAATGGAGTTTCAGCCGTTCTACTCGTTCAGACATTCGCTGGCCCGAGAGAGTCAGGCGTTCTGGCATGCCATGCGCCGGCCTTCCCTGGCGAGCAATGACGCGGGGACTGAAGTGTTCTTGACGCTCGTTGATCTTAACTTTCGACCGACTCTTCCTCCGACAGACGTTGTGACAGTCCGAACAACCTGCACGAATCGTGATCTTCCGGGCGTGCTTCTGTTCGGTCACAGTGCTGGCGATTTCCAACTGGAGGGGGCCGCGCCCATCGAGAGCATCGTCTGCTTGATTAACCCGACGAAGAGCATTCGACCGCCCCTCCGCGGAGGGGCTCGATGGCGCCTGATATCGCACCTCACTTTGAATTACCTTTCACTGCTTCACTCGGCCGCGGATAACCGACCCGAAGCGCTGCAAGAGATACTGCGCCTGTACGATCCCGGCAATTCTCCCGTCATCCTTCAGCAGATAACAGGAATCACGAGCATCGCCAGCCGGCAGGTCATGCGCAGAATCAGGGGCAAACAAGGAAGCGGATTCGCTCGGGGCATTGAAGTCACGCTGGGTTTCGATGAAAACAACTTCGTCGGTTCGGGAGTTTTTCTCTTTGCGTCAGTGCTCGAAAAATTCCTGGGGTTGTATGTGTCGATTAATTCCTTCTCAGAACTGGTAGCCACGAGCAAGCAAAGAGGAGTTTTGAAGCGATGGCATCCGAGGTCCGGTTACCAGACTCTGCTGTAAACAGCGATCCGAGCCAGGGTTCAGTGCACGTCTCATGGCCTGACTCGGCGATTGCGGCCGGTCTCTCGTCCTCGAAGGAGCCCGAAGATTCTCCCCTCGAACGAGTCCGGCCGCGAGGTCTGGACGAAATCCTCCTGGAAGACGCCTGCCGATTCGAATTCTTCCAGGCCGTTCGGCTCCTCGAACGCCTGCGGCCCGACCGGACACCGGTCGGCCGCCATGAAAGTCCAGACGAAGAAGTGGTCTGGTTCAGAAGTCACCCGAGCCTAGCCTTCCCAGCCAGCCAACTGTTCGAACTGAAGAACGCCCGCCGACCCAGCAAAAAGTCGCGCCTCGAGATGACCGTCAACTTCATGGGGCTGGTC
>RPQK01000083.1 GCA_003819755.1 Acidobacteriota bacterium
ATTGGTGGCGGCGGGATCGAAGGAACGCTCTTCCGGCAACAGGATGTCGACCGTGCGCAGGCTGGCCCCCTTGTCCTTAGCCTGCTCCATGCTCTGGAAGAAGAACAGCTTGTCCTTAATGACCGGGCCACCGAGTGTGAAGCCATAGAGGTGCCGATGGATCGCTTCCTTCTTCGCGCCGGCCAGATTTCCGAAATAGCTGTTTGCGTTCAGAATGTTGTTCTGTGTGTACCAGTAGGCATCACCGTGGAAACTGTTGGTCCCGGACTTGGTTTGAACGAGAATTACCGCGCCAGCACCCCGGCCGAATTCGGCCGCGAAGCTGTTCCGCAGAACCTGGAATTCCCGGATCGCGCTTAGATTGACCTTCTGGCGCGCCTGGTTCTCGGACGAGTCATCGTTGTTGACGCCATCGGTCTGGAAGGTCGCGGCACGCGTCCCCGTGCCGTTGATCTGCACGGAACTGCCGCTCGAGGCCGTGGGGTTGTCCTGGCCGCTTACGGGGTTCGTCTGAAAACCCGGCACGTCGGCAGCCAGAGACAGCATGTTCCGGCCCATCACCGGCTTGTCCTCGATCTGCTGGGCGTTGTACGAGAACTTAAGTTCGCCGCTGGTGGTATTGACGGCCGGAGGTTCGGCCGTGACCGTGACTATTTCCTCCCGCTCGGCGACCGCCAGCTGAGCATCGACCGTCACGGTCGTGTTCAGCCGAACCTCGACGTTCGAGTGAGCGACTGTCTTGAATCCGGGCATAGAGAACTTGAGCACGTACTCGCCCAATGGGGCAAACGGTATTCGATAATTACCCTCCTCGTCGGTAACCGTCGACCTCTGAGCCTGCGTGGATTGTTCGGTCGCAGTTACTGTCGCCCCTGGAATAGCACCGCCGGTTTGGTCGGTGATGCGGCCGATAAGAGTGCCGGACACTGTCTGGGCCGACAGCAATGGAACGGCAAGTATTAGAACGAAGAAGACCACTAAAACGGGCTTCTTGAAATACATGAGCGCCTCCTTTTCCGAGAAGCCGAACGTGACGAGCCTGGACAGCTGGGTGCCATAAACACGGGGATTCTACGCCTTCACCGTGACACTGGCAACCGGGCGCGGACCTCGCAACTCGTTCCCGGCAAACCTTGTACAACAGGAAAAGACCAAGGGACAGAAGGGACAGAAGGGACACAAGGGACACAAAGGACACAAGAGACAGAAGAGACCTGCAGTGTCCCTTGTGTCCTTTCCTGTGAACCTTTTACTGCCCCTTTTGATCTACAAGGCGGAAGAGAGAAGGGGGTGGCGCATGAAGCCGGTTGCTTGCGACCCGATGCTCCTTTTTGGTAATCGGGATTCGGAAAGGAAGACTCTTGCCATAGCGGCGGTGGCCGCCTGCCTTTTCCATCTGATCATTTTTCTGGTGGTCCACTTCCCTGCCCGTCAGACTGTCTTTCAGCCAACCAAGCAGATCCTGGTCCTTAAGAACCTCGCCAGCCCCGGGCGCCTGGGAGGTGACCACCGGCTGCAGCCAAGGCCTAAGCCCCAGTCAATCTCCACCCCGAAGGCTTCACCCGTTTTGGTTCCGATACCCGATCCCACTCCAGATGAGCCGGAGCCCATCAGGCGGAAGGAGTTAGCTCTGACTCCGCCCGTCGCGACCCTGAATACGGACGATTTCAGCATCGGTGAAATCGCCGCACCGGGCGGATCATCCGATTCGGACGGGGCCGGCCTGGGTGAACGGGCCGGGCCCGGGTCGGGAACCGGGACAAACGGGCCGGGGACCGGGGAGGGGTTCATTAACGGACCGGACGTTTCGATACCCGAGTTGGTTGCCCACCAGTTGCCCAGATACACTAACGAGGCCATCAGAGCCAAGGTGCAAGGCGTCCTCTTCCTCCAGATGACGATCAGAAAGAACGGGAAAGCGGACAGCTTTCAGGTGGTAAGAGGCCTGGGTTACGGTTTGGAAGAGAAAGCGATCCAGGAGATTGCAGCCAGCTGGAAGTTCCGCCCTGCCACGAAAGCCGGCGTTCCCATCGACTATCCCCTGCTGGTTGAAGTCTCGTTCGCTTTACACTGACAAACTGACAGACCGACAGACTGACAAACTGAAGAGAATCCCGCCGGTTGTCTGGAGCCTTTGGCGGTCCTGCGCTATGCTGGCTGAAAGGCTCTTTTTCCCACACGTCTACTTAAGAAAGGAGTACTGCCATGCCCCAGACTATGACAAAGACCGGACCTCTCCAGGCCGACCAGGCGAAAGTGAAGGAGATCATCCGGGAGCTGACTCGCTCTTATTGGATGGAGATCGAAACGGTACAAAACTACATCGCCAATTCTGTGAATCTTGAGGGCATCCGCGCGAAGGAGATTCGGGAGTCGCTCGCCGAGGACATTGACAGCGAGCTCGGCCATGCCCGCCGGCTGGCCGACCGCATCCACGTCCTGGGAGGAATAGTGCCCGGGAGCCTGGAGTTCAAGGCGGAACAGAGGGCGATTCAGCCGCCCAAGGACACGACCGACGTCCTTTCCATCATCCGCGGCGTGATTGAAGCCGAAGACGGAGCCATCGAACAGTACAGCAAGATCATTGAGATCTGCGATCACGTGGACTGGGCCACCCAGGATCTGAGTATTGAATTGATGGCGGATGAACAAGGCCATCGGCGAGAGTTCATTAGCTATTTGGCGGAGTTCGATCGGGAGGAAGCCCGAAAAATGGCGACTGGGTAAGAAACAAAAAAAAGCGCCCCAAGTGACCTTAGAACGACTGACTGCGAACCTTGGCTAACCTTTCGGTCAACCTTGTCGTCGTCGCTTCGTAATCACTTGGGGCTGATTCCAGAATAGCGGCCCTGGAGAGGCAGATCAAGAGAAGCGGACGAGATTTTTGCAGAATTAAAAAAGACCTCGCAGAATTAAAAAAGACCTCAAGGACCTCAAAGACCTCAAGGACTGAATCGGTGCTCGTCCTTGAGGTCTTTGAGGTCCTTGAGGTCCTTTCTCGGGGGGGGCCCCCTACTCGTACCTCAGCGCCTCCACCGGGTCCAGTCGGGCGGCGCGAAGCGCGGGAAGAAAACCGGCCAGCAAACCGACTGCGCTGAGGACAGTCAAGGAGATGATCACCGAAGAAGCAGACACAACCAGAGGCAGCCGCCCATACTCGGACGCCATTTCTTTGCCCGCAGCGAAACCGAGAAACGGGAGCGAACCTATCGCTCCTGCCGCCGCAAACCCCAGGAGTACTCCGAGCGCGCCGCCGATCGAAAGAATGATGAGAGACTCCGCCAGGAACTGCGAGAGGATTGTCCTGCGGCGGGCGCCCAGCGCCTTGAGCAGACCGATCTCCCTGGTCCGCTGCAGGACCGACGTAAACATGATGTTCGCCAGCCCGACCGCCCCGATGCCGAGCGTCATACTCCCGATGAATGCCAGAGTGACGTTAAGGGCGATCGAGATGGCGTCGACCAGCCTCAAGGTATCGCTATATTCTTGAATCTTAACCGCTTGCTCGTCGGCCGGGAGAAATCCGTGAATCCGGCCAAGCGCTTCCCTCACCTGCCTGACGGCCTTCTTCCGAACGGCCGGGCTCTTGGACATCCAAACCATGTTGTCCGGGAAGCGGGTGGAGCGCCACGCTTCCATCGTCTCGTACGGGATGTAAAGGCACTCATTATCGGGATCGCTGTGCAGAGCCAGCTGGACCTTCGTCTCGGCTTCGCCAATAACCGTGAAACGCAATCCCCTGATTAGAATTTCTTCTCCCACTGCTGGACGATTACCGAACAGCCGGTGTGCCGCTTCGGCGCCGAGGATGACGACCCGGCGGTGGTAACGGTTGTCGTCGGCATTCAGCCAGCGGCCTTTTGCTATCGGGATGCTGCGAATTCGACCCCATTCGGGGTAGACACCGCGAACCAGCAGTCGCTTGACCCGGTCACCCTGCTGAACCATTGAGCGGGACAGAAGCTCGGGAGAGATTTCGGCGACGAGCGGAACCGATTCCCGAATGGTCTCCACATCCTTTTTTTCAAGCCTGATCCTGCGGCCCGACCTCATCCCGCCCGCCTGGAGGCTGGTCTGGCCATTTATCATCCAGACGACATCCGGCCCGATTCCCAGGACCGCGGAACGAAGTGAGACGTCGAAGCCCCGGCCGTAGCTCATGAGTAGCAGGAAAGAAGCGACAGCCCAGCCGAGGCTGACAATCGTGACTATAGATCGTCGTCGATTGCTCGCCAACGCGCTCCAACAACTCTCGAGGAGGAGTCCAAACTTCATAAGCGGCTACTTGTCGAAATGGAGAGCCTGGACCGGCGTCAGTTTCGCTGCCCTCCACGCGGGGGGCAGGGCCGAAACCACCGCCACCGCCCCCAGGACGAAAGCAAGCTCGAGCACCAGGCGGGCGTCCACCGCCAAACCGGCAAAGAGCGGCGGCAGCGGCAGCTGATTGATGAAAATCGCCAGAATGGACACCAGCACCATCCCTGCCATACCGCTGATCACCGCGAGCAACAGCCCCTCGAGAGTAAACTCCACCAGGATTCGGCGGCTGGTTGCACCCAGCGCCTTCTTGAGGCCGATCTCGGCGGTCCGTTCCGCGATTGACGTCATCATCGTGTTCATGACACCAAGGCCGCCGAGGCTGAGCGTGATCAGAGCGACCGAGGCGAGAAACCTTTGCAGCGCTTTGTGCATGTCCTCGAACAGCCCCGATTCCTCGATCGTGTCTCGGATCGGCGTAGCGGCTTCGTCTCGGGCATCAAAGCCTTGCCGGCGCGCAATCACAGCCCGGACTTTCTGCTGTGTTTCTTTCCATTGGTCGGCGGAACGCGGGCGGTAGATGATCATGCTCACCCGGCCCTGCGAAACAGCTTCCGGAGAAGGGGGAAAATCGTTAAGGAGCGAGCTGACCGGGACGACGATCTTCTCGTTATCCCAGCCGTCCATGTTCCCTTGGGTCTCGTTCTTCTGCTGCATGAGGCCGACAACTTCGTAAGGCTGGCCGTTAATCCGGATAAACTCGCCGATCGCCTGCCGATCTTCGAAAAGCTGCTTGCGAACCAGGTTACCCAGAACACAAACGCGGTTCCGCTGGTTGACATCGATCCACTTGATGTCACGGCCTTTGCCCGCCCGAAGATTCCGCAGGCCCTGATAGTCCGGATTGGCGCCGATGATCAGGAAACGACCGGAATTGAAATCGCTCTCCACCGAAACGTCGTAGCTTTTGACATCGGCGGTCACCGCCTCGACGGCCGGGCACTGCTCTCGGATGGCGTCCACGTCCTGCCAGTGCAGCCAGATGCGTCGGCCGGCTCGTTCGCCTCCCGCCTGCATCTCGGTCCGCCCATCGAAAATCATCACCACCCGGTCACCGAACTGCTTCCAGCTCTCGTGGTGACCTCGTCGGAAACCCTCGGTCACCGCCATAATCAGGGCTAGCGAGCAGATGCCCCACCCGATGCCGAACATGGTGAGAAAGCTTCGCAGCTTGTGTCGCAGCAACTCCTGCACGGCATGTTCAAGCATCAGGAAAAAACGCGTGAAAATCTGCATAATTCTTGTTAGCGGCTGACCGACTGACCGCTGAGGGATGACCAGTCGGGGCGTGAATACGGGACCCCTTTGGGGTAAAAAGCCGGGTTCATACCTGCCCCTGAGCAGTTCACCGGTCAGTCGGTCAGCCGGTCAGCCTCTCCCTCTCGGACCACCCCGCTTCGGCATCGGGACCGGGTCCTTCTCACTTGGCATGGTGGGGTAATCCGGCATGGGGATTCCGGGAACCAGGTCGTTGATCTTGACCAGGTTGCCGGACAGGAAGCACTGATTGGCGGCCGCGCCTACCAGCATCGAATAGGCGCCGGCCCGCTGATCAGCCGCCCGCAGGTATTTGTCTGCCTCACGGTTCGGGTTGAAGATGTCGTTCAGCATGACATCGTCGCCCCCGCCGTGCCCGCCCTGCCCGGTCCAAACCTCTACCTCATAGGCCGGATCACGCAGTGGATAGACCCGAATGTACGTCCCTTCGCGCTTGATGGCACCGGGAACGCTGGCGTCTCCAAATACGTAAACCTGTTCTTCCATCTTGTGTTCCAGCCGTCCCTTGGTCCCATTGAAAATAACCACGTAACCTTCCCAGGCGTTGAACGCGTTCAGGGAGTAAGAGAGAGTGGGCCCGCCGGCATAAGTCACCAGGACATTCATCGTGTCTTCGATGCTGATCTCGGGCCGGAAGACGCAGCGGTCTCGGAAGTAGCCGTCATATTGCTCGTTGTCGAGGTACAGCGCCTTCAGTTGCGGGCTGCGAGCCAGATCCATGAAGAAGCCGCATTGCTCGGCTTCCGGGCAGGTATGACAGCGCTCATGATGGCCCTGAAGTCCCAGTCGCTTTGCCATCTGCGGCGTGTAGAACTCCCGCTTGCCGCTGGCCAGAACTGCCGCCGGCACATCCGAGAGCCACCAGTTGACCAGGTCCCAGTGATGGGAAGCCTTGTGGATCATCAGACCGCCCGAGTTTTCCTTGTTGCTGTGCCATCGGCGGAAGTAATCGGTCCCATGAGTGGTGTTCAGCATCCAATGGAAATCGACGGAGAGGACTTCGCCTACCGTCCCGGCCATGAGGAGGTCTTTCACCTGGGTGCGGGGCGGCGAGTAGCGGTAGTTGAAAGTCACCGTGCACTTCTTGCCGGTCTTCTTCTGGGTTTCGATGATCTGCCGGCACTTTTCGGCATTGGTTGTCAACGGCTTCTCGCTCATCGCGTTGCAGCCGAGCTCCATCGCCCGAACGATGTACTGATGGTGAAATCCGTCGACCGTGGTAACGATCACCGTATCCGGCTTCGTATCCGCGATCATCTTGTCGAAGTCCTTGGCCTCGTACGCTGGTGGCTCAGGCCTCCCGGCCCGCTTCGCGTTCTCCTGAGCCAGTTTGAGGCGCCCGACATTCAGGTCACAGACTCCTACCAGCTCAGCGTATTGCGCGAAGGTCCGGTTAAGCGCGGTCTGGTACATGTAGGAACGGCCGCCGACACCGACAATGGCGTAACGCTTGCGCCCCGACTCCTGCGTGAGACCAAACGCCGCGCCGGTTGAGAGAGCTACGCCGGCACTCGCCGTCATGGAAGCCTTGGCGAAATCACGACGCGTTATTCCCTGGTACTTCTGCCCCGAAACTATGTTACCCATGGCATCCTCCTGACCGATTACCGTTTCTTCTCTTGCACTCGGTTCTTCCCCGCCATTTGTATCACCAATCCCAGCTGATCCGAAAGACGGAGACGAGCATCTATTTGGAAGGAACGCCCCCGCGTTATCATGGAACTTCCGAGGAACGCCTATGGCAATCTGGCTGCTGCTCCTGGCAGGTTTGTTCACGATTTCACAGCAAGCCGAACAGGCAACCGTTGGATGCGCGGAAATCAAGGAAGAGAGCTTCGTCTATATAGCATCGTCTCCTCAGCCGTTAACGCCGCAGAAGTTCAATATTAAGCGGCCGCGCCGAACCCGTACCGTCCTCGGCGTCCCGATTCCTGGGGGCGGAAATCAGCCTCGATACGAGGTCCAGGTCTCGAATCGTCCCGAACCTGTGCAGGTTCAAGAATCGACCCCGTTATTCCACGTAAGATCGAAAACGCCGGCTGAACGGATTTTTGCGGTCCGGCTGACGTCGTGCGGGAAGAACCACTGCTTTAACCTGTACGAGGACGGGCCGGCTTCAATGGCTCTCGTCAAGCTCGCCTGGCGTGAACTGGGACCAGGCTGTCTGGAGTTCCATCCTCAGCAGTCGCTGACTCCCGGTCAATACGCCCTGGTGATCCTCAAGCCCGATTTCAAACCCCAGCTGCTTGCCCGGTTTCGAGTGGGGCCGCCGCTGCCGGAGATTCGTTAGTAATCACCGAGCCGCGACGGCGTGGCTCCGTGATCTTATTCACTCGGTCTTGTCAGCATGAAGATCTGGGTGAAGTAGAAAGTGCCATCTCGGGTACGTGCCACACCAACGCCGGTCAGGTTGTAACGACCTTCGATGTTCTCACGGTGTCCCTTGCTGTTTAACCATCCTTCAACGGCCTGGGCCACCGGGTCGTCATAGCCCTGGTTCTCGCCCACGTTCTCGGCTGAAGCACTGAACTTGACGCCGGTTGCGCGCACGCGTTCCCGGAACCCCGAGTGTCCGAAAGGCACTTCCCGCCTCGCCATCCGACGGCTGTGTGAGCGCGCCTGCTCAGCCAGCCGCTCGTCCCAGCGCAGGCGGTCCAAGCCGTTTTCAAGCCGGTAGGCGTTGATCTTCGCGTGGACGGCTTTCTCGACAGCGGAAGGGTCGGGCGGCCCGGCCGGGAGTCCAAGGTTCGAGGAGAAGAAGGTGCCCAGAATAAGGCCGAGCAAGCTGACAATGCGCATGCCCTTATGATGTCGGCAGTCGGCCGGATGTTCAATTGCTCAGGGACACAAGGGACAGAAGGGACAGAAAGGACACAAGGGACACAAGAGACAGAAGGGACCGCCGGGGGTGCTGTCCTTTGTCCCTTGTGTCCCTTCTGTCCCTTCTGTCCCTGACCTGAATCCTCCCCGCCTCACCGGACGTCCCTGTCTGTGTATAATAATGACAATACCAATTCCCTGTGATCCTAAAAGTAAAACCCAAGGAACAGGTGTCTCGTGTTGAACAAGCAGTTCTTATCGTCCGTTCTCCTCCTGGCCTTCAGCGCCGGTTCGTTCGCCGTCGCGCGGCAACAACAGGAACCCGGGAAAAACGAGGCGCTTCGCCAGGAAGAATCCAAGGACTACTACAAACAGTGGCTTAAGCAGGACGTGGTCTACATCCTCACCGAGGACGAGAAGAGCGTCTTCGAGAAGCTGACCACGAATGACGAGCGCGAAAGTTTCATCGAGCAGTTCTGGCAGCGTCGCGACCCGGACCCGCGCACCCCGTCAAACGAGTTCAAAGAGGAGCACTACCGCCGAATCGCATACGCCAACGATCATTTCACGAGCGGGGACCGAGGGTGGATGACTGACCGCGGCCGGATCTACATCATTCACGGACCACCTGATTCCATCGAATCCAGGCCGAGCGGCGGGTTCTATCGCCGGGAGATGAGCGAGGGCGGCGGCGTCACGTCCACCTATCCGTTTGAACGCTGGCGCTACCGCCATATCGACGGCCTCGGCGACGACATTGTCCTCGAGTTTGTCGACAATACGTTTACCGACAAGTACCAGCTGGCCGTTTTCCCCTGGGAAAAGGACGCGCTGATGCAGTTCCCTGGCGCCGGAAAGACCCTTGCAGAAGAGACCAGGCTGGCCGACCGGGCGGATCGCCCCGGCCTCAACCCCGGTGCCGGCGGGCACGGCGGTGCGAACCCAAACCTTTGGTACCGGCGGGCGAACGACATGCCCTTCGCGCGTTACGAGGCCTATGCCAAGGTCCAGGCACCGCCGGTTCTTCGCTATCCGGACCTGAAACAGATCGTTAAGGTCAACATCGGTTACTCCAACCTGACCTTCGAGGCCGGCGAGAGTTACTTTCGGCTGAACGAGGACCAGGTCCTTGTGCCGATAACCATCCGGATTGCCAACAAACAGCTGACTTTCAAACCCAACGGCGACTACCAGACGGCGCGCATCGGCCTGTACGGCATCGTGACGAGCATGACGCAGAGGATTGCGTTCGAGTTTGAAGACACGATGGTCACGTCGTTCCGAAATGATCAGATTCAGATCGGAGTACAGAGAACATCGATCTACCAAAGAGTCATTCCGCTGGACCGTCGGAATCGCTACCGGATCGACCTTGTTCTGAAAGACGTGAATAGCGAAAAAGTCGGCGTCGTGCAAAAAGCCCTGATACCACCGACTTTTGACGGGGACAAGCTGGCCGGCAGCTCCCTGATAATCTCCGACTACGTGCAGCCGCTCGGCGCCATCCCGGAAGGCGAAAGCATGTTTGTATTGGGCGATGTGAAGGTTCGGCCAAACATACACAAGATCTTCAGCCCTCGGATGCCTCTCGGGCTCTATCTTCAGGTCTACAATGCGGCGCTCGATCAATCGACCCAGCAACCTGCTTTGCGGGTCACCTACAAGCTGTTACGGGACGGAAAGCTGCTGCAGATGGCCGTTGATGAAAAGGGCGAGCCGGTTCAGTACTACTCGTCCCGACGCGTCGTCCTCGTCAAGCACCTCAGCCTGGAAGGACTGGATCCCGGGAAATACGAGATCCAGCTGGAAGTCGCGGATCTGGCTCGAGACCAGACGATCCAGGCGGCCGAAGAATTCACGATTGTCGAGGAAACGAAGCTCGCTCTCAAATAACGCCTGTTTATCCACGAATTACACGAATTGCACGAATTTTGCTTGGTTCGTGTAATTCGTGTAATTCGTGGATAAGAAAACGCTTTTGCACGATGTTCCTCTTTACGCTGCTTCTCAGTCTTTCGGCTTCGGCCGCCGCACCATTGACTCTCGACGATGTCGCCGATGAAGCCGGCCTTTCTTTTGTTCTTCAGAATTTCTGTTCTCCCAAGAAGCACATGATCGAGCCGATGACGGGCGGCATCGCGGTTTTCGACTACGATGACGACGGCCTTCTCGACATCTTCTTCGCCAATGGGGCCGTGATTCCTTCGCTGAAAAAAGAAGATCCGAAGTACTTCAATCGCCTTTATCGAAACGAGGGCGGGATGAAGTTCAAGGACGTGACCGAGGAGGCGGGCCTGCGCGGCGAGGGCTACTCGATGGGAGTGGCGGCCGGGGACTACGACAACGACGGGAACATCGACCTTTTTGTCGCCGGCGTCTTCCACAACATGTTGTTCCGTAATACGGGGAAAGGCAGGTTCGAGGAGGTCACTGCGCCCTCTGGAATCAACAGTGACCTTTGGTCCGTGGCAGGCGGCTGGTTTGATTACGACCGGGACGGGCTTCTCGACCTGTTTGTGGTGAATTACGTTGAATGGAGTCCCGAAACCGAGCCGTTCTGCGGCGACCGGGCCCGGAACATCAGGGTTTACTGCCATCCCAAGTACTACAAGGGCGTCAAGAACCAACTCTATCGAAACCGCGGCGACGGAACCTTCCAGGACGTTACCGAAACGTCGGGAATTGGCGCGCACCCGGGCCGCGGCATGAGCGTGGCCTTCGAAGATTACGACCGGGACGGCTTTCTCGACGCGTTTGTAACAAACGACAACCACCCGAACTTCCTTTTCCGAAACCGGGGGGACGGAACGTTTGAGGAGGTGGGGCTTCTTTCGGGCACCGCGCTGCGCGAACATGGCAAGCCGGTCGCGAGCATGGGAGTCGACTTCCGCGATTACGACAACGACGGCCTGCCCGATCTCGTCGTCACGGCGCTCGCCGGGGAGACTTTTCCGGTGTTCCGAAACAGCGGTCAGGGTTGGTTCGAGGACAAGACCCAGCCAAGCCAACTCGGGTCACTCTCCATTCGCTTCAGTGCCTGGGGAAACGGTCTTTTCGACCTGGACAACGACGGCTGGAAGGACCTTTTCACCGCCAACTCGCACGTCAACGATTTGATTCAGCTCTTCGAGGCGCGGGAATACAAACAGCCGAATAGCATCTTCGTGAACGCGAAGAACGGCACTTTTCGCGACGTCTCCACGGCGCTCGGGGCCGACTTTCAGAAGCCGCGGGCCCATCGGGGGATTGGTTTCGGGGACTTCAAT
The DNA here is from genome assembly GCA_003819755.1 of Acidobacteriota bacterium. Classification (GTDB taxonomy): domain Bacteria; phylum Acidobacteriota; class UBA6911; order RPQK01; family RPQK01; genus RPQK01. The sequence continues at coordinate 11,682 of RPQK01000083.1, forward strand.
AAGGACGGACGTATGGACGTCGTCGTCACGTCAATCGAAGATGCGACCGAATTGTGGGAAAACACCGGAGGCAACCCAAACAGCTGGATTATCCTCCGCCTTCGAGGGAAGAAGAGCAACCGGGATGGCATCGGCGCTCAGGTTCGAATCGGGTCTCAGTACAACATGATGACGACCGCCGTCGGCTACGCCTCCTCCTCGCATAGCGGAGTGCACTTCGGTTTGGGTGACACACGGAAGATCGAAAAAATCGAGATCCTGTGGCCAAGCGGCATCCGCCAGACGCTCCGCGATGCGGCGGTAAACCAAGTGCTGGATGTGGTAGAGGGACAAAGTCAATAGGGCGCGCGAATCTCGGCTTCCTGCTCCAGACGCGCGTTTTCCTCCTGGTTCTTCTTCTGGATTTCCTGATACTTCTGCAAAGCGACCCGCGCGCGCTCGGCATTTCCGGTCGTCTGGTAGGCCCGGGCCAACTGGTAGTGCACATTGCCATCGCTGTCACTCTCGATCGCCCGCTGCAAATGGGGAATGGCCTTGGCTGCCTGCTGAAGAGCCAGATACGTGCGGCCAAGCGACGCCCGAGCCGGGAGGAAATCGGGTTCCATACTCACACATTTGAGGAGGAACGGCAAAGCCTCGCCTGCCCGCTCCTCGGCCAGGAAGATTTCTCCGGCCAGGTAGTTCCAGTGGGGAGATCCAGGCTCCTGCTTCAAGAAACCGTCCACGAGGGCCTTCGCCGCCTGATAGTCCTTCGCGAGAAAAAGCGACAAGGCCAGGCTTCGACGAGCGGCGGGATTCTGTGGAGACAGATCAAGCAGCTTCCGCCACTCTTTGGCGGCTTCGAGGTACTCGCCTTGATTCTCGTGCACCTCGGCGCGCAGCTGGTGCAACTCGGGGCAGTCCGGAAGCGCCGCCAGCCGGGAAAAGGAATCGACTGCCAGTTGGTTGTACGCCTGTGACATCCAGTAATAACCCTCGGCGGTTTTCAACGGCTGGGCGGCTTGTACAACATCCAGCATCCTTCCCTCGAGGAAATCGCAAACGAGCTTCTCCGCCCGGCAATCGGGGAGGCCGAGCTCAATCTCCTTTTGCTCTTCCGCCGCCGCCCAATCAGCGTGACCCGTCGCTTTGTAGACCCGGCTCAGCGCCACGTGGATGCCCCGCATACGGGGGTTCTTCTCGAGCGCCTTCCGGTAAAAGAAGAACGCGCTCCGATACTGCTGCCGTACCACCCGGGAATCAGCAATCAGAGCCAGCAGGTATTCGGAATCGGCGGCTGCCTGCTGCAGATGGTCGAAAGCCTCCCCGGCCAGCGCTTCGTACGCTTTGCCAAGCTGGTACCAGGCTTTCGTGCTCGACGGCTCGAGCTGGGCCAGCTTTCGGTACTGCTCGGCTGATTGGCTGCGACGGCCAAGAGACAAAAACGCATCGGCCAGGGCCTCCCTGGCGCGCGGGTCATCAGGCTTCTGTTTGAGATAACGCTCAAGGAGAGGCACCGCTTTTCCGGACTGTCCGGTCAAGACATAACTCGAGCCGAGGAACATCGAAGCCGGAAGGAACTCCGGCTGCCCCGCCCTGACCGCGGATTCGAGAGGTAGAATGCTCTTCCGATACTGCCCGGCCAGGTAGTACGCCATCCCGAGGTTCATTTTCAACCCGGGCAGCTCGGGGTGGATTTTGATGAGCTGCTGGTAGAGCGGAATGGCCTCCTTGTATTTTCCTTCTGCCAAAGCTTGGTGGGCTTGGGCGGACAGGGCCTTCGCGTCCTGCCTGGCTGGTTGACCGACAAGCGGGGAAATGATGAACAGAATCAAGCAAACGCGGAAGGCTGTCATGTGACTCTAGAAACATTCTACCTTGTCCGACCAGTTTGACCTCGCGGGGCGGCGCAGACTACGATGGTTGCATCCGCTGTGAAATTCTCTGTCCTATTGCTGCTCCTGCTATTGGTCCCAGTCTCTGCGCAGATCCCGGGAGTTCCTGAAATCCGGCTCGAGGCGCTGCCGCCGGAGGCGAAAGCGGGCATTGGCGCCGCGTATAAGGCCGTGCTGGAAAAACCGGACGATGCCGACGCCAACGGAAAGCTGGGGATGATTCTGCAGGCTTACGAGGACTACGCACTGGCTGAGCCGTGCTACCTGCGCGCCTCGCAGCTCGCCCCGAAGACTTTTGACTGGTGGTATCTGCTCGGTTGGGTCCAGAACCTGAGAGGGAAGCGAGAAGAGGCGGTCAGGGCTATCAAGACTGCTCTCGAAATCCGCCCCGACTACCTCCCCGGCCAGATCAAGCTGGCCGAGGTCCTCCTCGAAGCGGGGCGGCTTGAGGAAAGCACCGCCGCGTTCCAGCAGGTGATCGAACGGAAACCGGATTTGCCGCTCGCCCGGTACGGATTGGGGCGCGCCTTGATCACTTCAGGCGAGGCCCAGAAAGGGCTCCAGGAGTTGGAACGCGCCGTTGTTCTCCATGAGAGTTTTGGCGCGGCCCACTACACGCTCGGTTTGGCTTACCGCGATCGCGGGGACACCGGGAAAGCTCGAATACACATGGCGCTCTACCAGAAGTATCGGAACCAGTGGCCTCCCAGCCAGGACGACATTATCAACCAGGTGAACCGCCTTAAGAGCGGCGCGCAGGATCACGTTGCGGCCGGGGTCAAGCTGGCCAGAAACTCCCAGACCACAGAAGCGATCCGGGAGCATCTCGAGGCTCTCGAGAAGAACCCGGCACTGGTCCAGGCTCACGTTAATCTGATCAGACTCTACGGCGAGACCAACCGGCCGAAAGAGGCCGAGAAACACTACAGGGAAGCGGTGGCCGCAAATCCCAACCTGTACGAGAGCCATTACAACTTCGGCGTCGTGCTGCTCGGTCAGCAACGGAGTCAAGAGGCATTGGCGCTGTTCCTGAAGGCGATCCAAATTAATCCGTACTTCGCGGAAGCCCACAACAATGCCGGCTATCTGCTGGCGACCGAGGGAAAGCTGCCGGAGGCCGAAGAACACTACCGACTCGCGCTTCAGAACGACCCGACCCATCGCCTGGCCCGGTACGGGCTGGCGCGGGTTCTCGTTGCTCGGGGCGAGATGGAGAAGGCCATCGAAGAGCTATCCCGACTAGTCGAGATTCAGGATAAGGATACGCCGCGCTACTTGTACGCCCTTGGCGCAGCATACGTGCGAACGGGCAAGGTGGAGAAAGGCGTCGAAGTGACACGCAAAGCGCGCGAACAAGCCCTGGCGCTCGGCCAGACGGAGCTTGTTACAGCGATCGATAGGGACTTGGAGAAGTTTGTGAAGGCGAAGTAGAGTCCAGTATGGAGTCCGGGCGAGGAGGCAATACGTAGCAAAGCCCCGGGTTGGTCGCGTTTTCTGGCGACCTACCCTTCGAGAGTGGGGGCGGCCCCTGGGAGCGCAGGCGTCTCGCCTAATGCCATTTACTTTTTTGCCCGGTGGCCAGGGCGAAGTCGGTGCAACCAGCCATGGTGAACGGGGCTTTTATTGTGGCCGGACTCTCCAGAGTCCGGCAGCCGGGCTGGGAGCCCGGCGAAAACGATGGTTGCAGCTCGCCGGTTCAGGCCGACCC
>RPQK01000084.1 GCA_003819755.1 Acidobacteriota bacterium
GGCTTACGAACCCGGCGAACCGTGATTCCCTGATCGATCAGAAGATTCACCGCCTTGAAACTGTCATTGAGTCGGGCATCCAGCCCATACCCGTACTGTCCCTTGGCGACCTTGCCTTCCACCGAGGCGGGGCCGGTCAGTTTTCGCAACTCGCCGCTGACAGCTTCGTCGAGCGGGTCAACTCGCACTCCCATGAATTCCGACATCGTGTCGGTCGCCATGTCGTACGGCCGAATCGGCGAACCATCTCGCGCCCGGGTCCATTCGTTGTCCGGGTAGAACGTCCGGCCAAGCAAATACCTGATGAGTCCCATCTTCGGTTGCGCCAGCGAGATAACGTATGAGCCCGCCGGATACGAAACACCCGCCGCGGTGGTGAAACCGCCGGCGCTCTGCTTGACCTCGATCCCCTGGACCATCAGCTTGTCGATCAGCTTGCGTGCGGTCAGCGGGTCATGTTGGGCGGATGACACCACGTAAGCCAGAGGCTTCCCCTTCGCGCCCCGTTCCGTCTGTCGGCTGGCCTTGAGGTAGGCGTTCCACAGTACCGTTTCTCTGTTCCTGGCAGCCTGATCCAGGACTGCCCAGGCCGAGGTCTTCTGGCGTTCGACGATATCCCTGAGCCTCCACCATCCCCCCGGCCAGGGATTGGGAAATGTCGTCTGTTCTTCATACGAGGGCATTCCCCGCGTGTCTCCTCGCAGTTGATCAGGGTGGATGAAGATCGGCGACGCCAGTTTGGCACTGGCTGATTCGGTCAGCATCCCGGCAATGTTGTGGAAAGGAGTGATCCAGTGAAAGCCGAAATGTCCCCAGCCGGAGTACTGAGCCATGTTGAGGACCCCCGAAAGCCCGGCTTCCTCTTCCTTGAACGCAATATGAGCGCCGTACCAACTCTGCTCGCGCCAGACCAGCGGATCGGCGAAGGGACGGACGGGCTCGGCATAGGGGGGAACATAGATTCTCGCCCCGTAAGGACCCATGTGATGATGATCGATATAAGCCTGCGGGATCCAATCGGTAAAAAGGATCTTGACCATGTACTGAGACTCGACCAGGTTCGTCTGAAAAGCGTCACGATTGTTATCGTGCCCGGCGTACTTGTGATACAGCCACGGAATGCTGCCGCCCTCGTACTCGGTTCCCAACGTCTTGGTGTACCAATCGGCGACTAGCTCCAGGCCATCGGGGTTGAAGGAGGGAACGAGGAGTAAGACCACGTTGTCGAGGATCCGCTTCGTCTCTTCATCGGATCGTGTCAGGAGGTCGTAGGCCAGCTCGGGAGCCATTTGCGCCCCCCCTATTTCGGTCGCGTGGAGACTCATGGATTGGCAGATAACCGCTCGGCCCTCCGAAATCAGTTTCCTCACCTGTTCTTCAGACAATCCACGAGGGTCACTGATACGCGTATTGACCTGCCTGATCCGTTCCAACTCTGCCAAATTCGCTCGAGAAGAAACAATCACGAGCAGAAACGGGTGTCCCATGGTCGTGGGACCCATCTCAACGCATTTCAGCTTGCCGCCGCCGTCCTTCTCCAGCAGCTTGTAGTAAGCGACGAGCTTGTCCCAGCGGGCGATCTTCTTGTCGCTCCCCAGTCGAAATCCGAAGAACTCCTCCGGGCGCGTGACGCGCGGGGCAGTCTGCGCCATGAGCAGGCCTCCGAGCGCGAATGCCAGAAACAACCAAACCGAACGAAACTTGATTTCTGTTCGCATACCGCGAATCAAACCACAAAGTCAGGCGGGTTGAAAGAGGAGAGAAAGGCGCCAACCCAAAAGGACCTCAAGGACCCCAAGGACCTCAAGGACGAGACTGGATCTGGTCCTTGGGGTCCTTGGGGGTCTTTGGGGTCCTTTTGGTTCTACCTCGCCGCCGCAGCGAACAACTCCATGATCTGGGGAGCAACGAGGCGGGAATTGAGCTGATATCGAGGATCAAGGGCCAAGGCGAGCCTGAAATTCAGCATGGCCTTGTCGCGAAGCTTTTCACTCTCGGCCGGATCAACGGTGAGAAAACTCTGCCGGGCATAGGCAATTCCGGTCGAGATCTCCAGATCGACGGTCCGTGTCTTCCGGGTGGCACGCATTTGTTCCAGCAGTTTGACCGCGTCCTCGGGTCTGGCTTGATAGGCCGCCAGGATCGCTCGTCTCAAGTCCGCCGAGTCGGCGCGAGCGCCTACCGGAATTCTGCGGCCCCGGTCAGTGGCTCGCCCGGGGCGCCCGGCGTTGCCGTCGGCAGCCGCTTTTGCACGCGCCCGGATGTCCCGATCGATCTCAATCTCTTTTACGAGCGAGGCGGCAAGCTCGGGAAGGTGATCAGAACGAAACCGCTCGGGATTCAACTTGTTGGCGAGCCTTAAAGCTCCCAGCGCTTCGGGCGCATGGCCTGAGCGCTGGTGCTCCAGAGCCTCGTGTCGTAGCCGGGCGTACCGGTCTTCGCGCTCCTGCAGGCGGCGTTGGAACGCGAGGACCTCCGGGCGCCTGGAGATCAGCCGATCGGCCTGAGTCAAGAGGCGAGCGGCCTCGGCCAGGCGGCCTCCGGCTTCGTTCGTGGCCGCGTTCCCGATCAAAGCCAGAAAGCGCTCCTCTCTCTCGCGCGTGGCCTTGGCCTCATTCCGTTTCATCTCGGAATCCAGAACAACGGCCAGTACCTTGCCGAGGTCCCGGTGCTCAAATTCGTTCGGGTGGAAATCGCGTGCTCTGCGTAGATTTTCGGCCGCTTCCCTGAATGAACCTTTGGCCTTAGCCGCTAGAGCCCGTTCAACGATCCGGTCGAACTCGGCAATCCGCTGCCTGCTTTCCTGAATTGCACGCAGGTAGGACTGGTACAGACTGATTTCCGTCGCTACCCGTCCGACCGGCCGTGACTGCTCTTCCCGTTTGAAGAATCTGGCTGCATCATCGTAGCGGCCGAGATAGTAGTGGGCCTTCCCGAGCAGGAAGTAAGGGAAGTAGCCCATCGTCCTCGTTCCTTCTCCCCGGACGGACGGCCCGGGGGATGGGTTTTGCGCTATCGCCTGCTTCAGTTTCACGATGGCTGCCTGCCAGCGCTGCTCGGCCATGTCTTCCTGCGCCTGATCATACAGTCTGTACCATCGTTCGGCTGACGCCTCCTTGACCGGCTCTTCACTCGACCACCCGAGGCCATGGGCGCCCGGAGTCATCACCGTGATGACAAGCAGAAGAAGGGGACCTTTCAAACTCATATGGCTTCACTAATCCCGCAATCTGACACTCGCACCTGCTCCTATCTTGAGATCTGCCGAGGTTTCCGATCTTCCCGATAGGAGATTCCCGTCGCCCGCTCCCTCAGGTTGGGAGTCAGTCGCCCGGTCCTGCTCGCCCGCTCCCTTGACCGAGTCCGTGGCAGAAGACAAGAGTTGGCTCTCGAGCTCCTGGCTGGAAATCAACGAATGTTCAACCTTGCTGGTTTGTCCGCTTTCCACCTTCACCGGCAACTCGACGCTGCCGAAATCGGGGTGAGAGACTCCAAACCTGTAATCTCCGGGCGGCAGCGAGATGGTGCAGGGGCTGACTAATCCCTCCGGCTGAATTACTCGGCCGTCGCCGACGCTGTAGATCGCGTCCACTCTGGCCCAAGGCACCACGTTTAGAGCGACAGTCCCCGGGGGCGGACTTGGAGCGGGATTGGGGCCGGCGTCGGTTCGCTGGATGGGTGTTGCAGGGTCGGCCGCAACAGGTTCGGCTGCAACGGGAGCCGAACCCTGGAACCGTCCGAAGTTGAGCCAGAGTCCGGCGAGCAGTAAGGCCAACCCGACCAGCGGGAAAGCGGTCCGAATGAGCCGGAATCCAATTCCCCGCTGTGCCGGCTTGGGCGTCAAAGGGGGCACATAACTAAGGTCATACGGCGGACTCGGAGGATGCGCCTGGAGAATCTCGGGGACAGACTGCATCCGGGGAGCAGAAACGGGCTCCGAGCCGGACCCCGGCATCGGGGGCTGGTCAGCCGTGATCGGCTCCGGATCTTCCCCGCCCGTCCGGCCAAGGGCGGCCTGCGAGCGATCGAAGATGGCCCGGGCTTCAGCGGAATTCGAGTCAATTTGCAGCGCGTGCAGGGCAAGAAGGCCAGCCAAGGCGTTTTGTCCGTTCGCCTCCGCTTCGGAGGCCTCCCGCAATACCCTGGCCACCTGCTCACGGCTAGACTTCATAGCAGGTACGTCTCCTCCGTATTCTAAGCAAATGGCTGGGGCTATTGGAGATCCACGGTCGCTACGGCCACCAACTTCCAACCCTCGGATAGCCGTTCTGTTAGCACCTGTGTTAATACGGCTTGAATATTGCTTACTAACATTATCTCATTGCTTCTTCCCGAGCAACAAACGGGCATGGGCCAAAGGGGTCAAGGGGCCGAAGGGCGGAGGGAAAAGCAGGGAAGGATCGTCCCATGCTGGTAAACTGATGGAATCATGCAAAAAGCCTTGTTCGTCCTCATCTTCCTGGCGTCCCTGGTCCCCGCTCGTGGTCAAGCTCAGCAAGCGACTCCCTTGCCCCAGACCCCGCCGGATCTCGAGTTTTCCGTATTGGAGGTTCGGGCCATGGCGGAACAGGAAGCGTTGGACAAGTCGCGAGGCTTCGTCGGTCCCAATATTCTCGTGCGCCTTCGCCTCCACAACAAGTCGGCGGCCGCCGTTCTCCTGCTGCTGGTGGAGGACGCTATCGATCCGCTGGCCTGCATCGGCAAGGAGAAACGGACGAACAAGAATTGTTGGCCGAAACTCCTCGGCATCCCTAATCGGTGGCTGATGCTGCCGTCAGGTGGCGCAGTGGAATGGGAGGAGACGGACTCGGGAACCTTTCAAGGCGAGAAGCACTATATCGGAATCATGATCAAGAGACAGGAGGGAGGAGCGCCCGAGGAAGTCGTCTCCCCCCCGTACACTGTGCCCACGCCGCTGTACACGCCAAAGCATGAGCATGAAGAGCATTGAGGAAAGGATGAAGGATGAAGGATGAAGGATGAAGAGAAACCCGCTGACAGCGGCTTTTTTTCATCCTTCATCCTTCATCCTTCATCCTTCATCCTTTGATCACCTCAGTTCCTTCAACTTCAGATTCCGGAACTCGATTCTGTAGCCCTCCGCTTCGAGGCCTGCGTAGCCCTGAAGGGCCTCGCAATTCGGCATTTCACTGGTCACGAGCCCATTTGTCCACAACTTGATCACTGGGCCACGACAAGTGATCTCATACGTATTCCACTCCCCTGCCGGTTTGACCCGATCGACAACGCTGGATGCACGGAGGTTGACCCGTTTTACCTCACCGCCCACCGGGGTGTCTCCGAACAGGAAGCCCCCGCTCCCGCCCCCGACCTGGGCCTGGTGCCACACCTTGGCATCGCCGCTGTTCCTGACGTAAACGCCGCTGTTGTACCCTTTGCCCGCTTCGATCGGGGCGAAGCGCCACTCGACGTGGAACATGAAGTCCTTTAGCTCACGGTCATACCGTAACCACTCGTGTCCCCCGGTTCCGTCACAGACGAGAGTGCCTGCCGGTTCGACCTTCCACTGGGAAGGACTGTGAATCGACCCGCCGGCGGGAATCGTCAAGACAGTCCAACCATTCAGATCAGCGCCAGGCATGATATCGACCCACCCACCCGGATCGGACTCGAGGGCCGATTTAGTGTCTTGCGGAAACGCGTTTGCAAACGAGAGAAAAGCAAGCATGAAAAAGCCAGGTAGAAGTGTCATGTATCACAAGTACCAGAAGAGGAACCAAATTCACAGAGCCGCGCACGACGCGAGGCTGCTTCCTCACGCCGGAGGCGTGAAAGGAGAGTAGCCGGGGGTGGAGCCGTTTTTCAGGCGACACCCCCGGGAAAGAGGCAGCAAAATCCCCACTCCGGCAGGAGTGGGAGGAGGGCCTCCTCGCACCCCTGCCGGGGTGCGTTCTCGCTCCTGCGTCGTTTTCCCGGGGGTGTCGCCTGAAAAACGGCTCCACCCCCGGCTACTCTCCTCTCACGCCTCCGGCGTGAGGAAGTATCGCCCTTGGGGTAGGGATCTTCTTCAACACCCTCGCGTCGTGCGGCGGCTACGTCACCACCGCGCTCGCTGAAGCGGCTTCCTGCCGTAGCGCATAGCGAGTGATGATCAACAGGAGAATATTCAGCGCGAGGCCGATCAGAGCCAGGAACTGCTGTTCGTAGAAACTGAACACTTCAGTGAGGAAGATCGAGACGAGGAGAGACTGTTCGAACATCTGGAAAGCGGCGGTGCGGGAACGACGTATTCGCAGGACACCGATAAGCACGAAGACTCCTGAGAGCAGGGACGAGAAGAGCTGCGCGTAGTCGACAAACGAGAGGTCTTCGATTCGGCCGAGCAGCCAGCCGGCTAATCCACCCGACGCGATCGTGTTCCAGCCGATCCCGACCAGAAAGACCACGACTCCGACGTGCATCATCTTCAGGACCAGCTGAGCAACGAACAGCCAGACGACCATCCTTGGAAACTGCGGCATCCGCGCCAGCCTGCGGTACAGGTGTCGGGACAGACTACGCACACGCGTGCCTAAGAGCGATCGTCGATCGTTGACGAGGTCCGTACGTCCGATCAGGTCCGACAGGCAGGCGACGAGGGGATTGGCCGGGCTGCACTTCCGCAACAGCGCCAGAGTCTGCCGCCTCTCGGCTGAATCCAAATCCTGGAAGACGACCTCCTCCATCTTGTGGAGGGCATTCATGAGATATTCGGTCGAGGAATAGCGGGGACGCGAATGGATGATGTGGACGGCCAGAAAGGTCAGGACGAAGACCACGTAAATAAGCGAAATGGCCGGTGTGAAAAAGTAATCGTTGTCTGCCGTTACAAACTTCCCGATTTCGTCGATGAAGACGCCGAATCCCAGTCCACCGGTCAGCGAGGCCCAACGGTCGATGGTCTTGCCAAGGAATGAAAGCAGCATGATGATGGCAGCAGCCATGAGCAGGCCGCCCCACAGCATGTGGGCAATGTGCAGACCGGCGCCGCCGAGTTGCGGATAACCGGTTAACTCCAGGAACAGGCGAATCACCAGGACGGCGGCAACCGCCGCTATCAGGAACACCTCCAGGTGTCCCCAAGCCTCGTAATTACGGATGAACGCCTGTCTCCTGTTCATCGGACCCGAAAGGGCTATTCCGCCCGAACCAGGGAGCCCGCCCGTTCTTCCTCCCCCGCGAGGACACCGGACTCAGACAGATCCGTGTGGCGCGGCGATCCCATTACTCGCTCAACCACATAGAGAGGACGGGATTTCACCTCGTCAAACAGAGCACCGATATACTCTCCCAGGATACCGGTGAAGACGGATTGAATTCCCATGAAGAAGAAGACGGCAACCGCCAGGGTTGCCCATCCGGGTGGCAGTTCGTTACTGAACAGATAGCCGACGGCAAGATGGATGGCATAGAGAAACGAACAGGCCGAAACCAGGAAGCCCAGCGTAATAGACCACCGCAGCGGGGTCTTGGAGAAAGAAACGATCCCCGTTGCTGCAAACCTCATGCGCCGTTTCAGGTTGTACTTGCTGATTCCCTTTTCCCTTCTGCCGGCATCAAAGTGCACGAAACACTGATTGAACCCAACCCAGTGAAACAGGCCGCGCAGGAACTGGTTTTGCTCCCTGATCTTCGCTTGGAAGACGTGAAGAACACGCTGCGAGATCAGGCGGAAATCGGCCGCGTCCTCGGAGATCTCAACGTCGGACATGAGGCGCAGGAATTTATAGAAAAGAGAAGAGGTCAGGCGCGTCAGGAGGCCGATCCTCTCCGTATATTTCCGAATAGTGTGGACCACGTCGTACCCGGCCTCGTAGCGCTCGAGCAGCTGCGGTATCACCTCGGGAGGATGCTGGAGGTCACAATCCATCATTATCGCAGCATCGCCGTCGCTGTAGTCCATTCCAGCCACGAGCGACATCTGGTGACCAAAACGGCGCGACAGGAAGATGGCCCTGGCATTCGCATAGTGCGCGCAGATGCGGGCCAGAACCTGTTCCGTATTGTCGCTGCTCCGGTCAACGACAAAAATGACCTCGAAACGATAGCGGTGGCTTAGAGATTCGAGGACGCTGTAAAGCCGCTCGGCAAACAGCTCAAGAATCGCACCCTCGTTATAGACCGGAAGAACAATATCGATTTTCTTTGTTCGTGTTGGTCGGTGTTGGTTTGTAAGCAACGACACACCCTCCTCACCGCGCGGATTGAACCATCCGACTGAGCCCTTCGGACAGGCTGACACGCGGGCCCCAGCCCAGCTCCCGGCGGGCCTTGCTGATGTCCGCCACGACGTCGTCCAGCTCCGCGGGACGCTCCTGGCCGGTTGACCGATAGGGCTTCGACGTCCCGGCTGCCGACTGGGCGGCATCGATGATTTCCTGTACCGAATACGACCGGCCGGCGCCGATGTTGAAGACCGCCCAGCCGCAAGGCTTAAGAGTGAGGAGAATAGCCGAGATCAGATCCTCAATGTACAGAAAATCGCGCCGGGGCTTCAGATCCGCAACCTCAATCGCCGAGCAGTCCGGGTCGACAACCTGCCTGATGATGTGAGGAATAAGAAAGATGGCCCGCTGGCCGGGACCGAAAACATTAAAGGGCCGAAGAACAGTCGTTTTGACCCCGAACTGCTGACTGTAGAAACGGGTCAACTCCTCGGCCATCAGCTTGCTGTGGTTGTAAGGGGTATTCGGCCGCGTGGGATGATCCTCGCTCACCGGCAACCGGTCGGGTTTGCCGTAGATGTACGTGCCGAGGAAGGTAAGGGAAGCCTCCCGCTTGCGGCAGAACTCCAGGATCGCGGCAGTCCCCATCACATTCGTCTCGTAAAAGTCACGCGGGTTTTCCCAGCTTTCGGGGACGAAGGTACGGGCCGCGAGATGAATGACGTGTGCCACGTCCCAATCGGGCAGGGGGCAGCGGACGAGGTCACCGTCCGCCAGACTGTGGGTAGTCACCTGATTACCCTGGTCTGTCAGCGCGCGCACCAGACGCGAGCCGATGAATCCGTCGGCGCCGGTTACCAGAACCTTCATAAGAAAACACTCTTCAGCCGGTCGAACTCCTCGATCGCCTGCAGGTAATCGTCCGGCCGCCCGATGTCCAGCCAGTACCCTTTGTGTTCGCAGGTCCGGACCAATTCACCCCGATTCAGCAGCGTGTGCATGAGATCGTCAAAGCCAAACGATTGGTTCTCGGGCACGTAATCCAGGATTCTCCGGCTGACCATGTACACTCCCATGCTGACCACGTACTCGGACACCGGTTTTTCCTTGAAACCGACCAGCCGGCCGTCGCTGGTATCCAGCACTCCGTAGTCGATCAAGTTCTGCCGGCGTGAACAGGAGATGGTAAAACCGGCGCCTTGCGCCTGTACATGAGTCTCGTAGAATGTACCGAAATCCAGATCCGTCAGCACATCCCCGTTCATGACGAGAAAATGCACGGGCAGGTCGGGGATCAGCCGTAGCGGGGCGATCGTGCTCAACGGGCGGTCTTCGAGGGAGTAGTCAATGGCGACACCCCATTTCGAACCGTCGCCAAAAAGCGCTTTTATGCTCTCCGCCTTGTAGTACACCGCCATTGTGATCCGGCCGAAGCCGCGCTTGGCCAACTGCCTGACGATGATCTCCAGGATCGAATAAGGCCCGACCGGCATCAGCGGTTTAGGGAGGACGACTGTGTAGGGACGAAGCCTGCTGCCCCGCCCGCCGGCCAGGATCACAGCGCGTTTAGACATTGTAGACCCCGACCTTGTAATTCAAAAGATTCTCGGGCTTGGTGAACCATTCAATGGTTCTCTTCAGCCCCTCGCGAAGCGGGAATTGCGCTTTAAAGCCAGTCAGTTCCCGAATCCTCGTGTTGTCGCACCAGAGCCGTCGCACCTCGCTCTTCTCCGGCCGCAACCGGGCTTCCTCGGTAACCAGGCTGACCTCTCTTCCCATCAGCTCCCGAATCAGGAAGAAAAGATTCTCGATCGTGATCTCAGTATTCGATCCTATGTTGATTTCCTCCCCGATCGTCCGGTCGCTTTCCGCGATGCTGATAAAACCCTGGCAGGTGTCGGCGACATAGTTGAAGTCGCGGGTAGGCGTGACGTCCCCGATGCTGATCGACGGGCATCCGGCCGCTATCTGCGTAATGATTGACGGGATCACCGCTCGGGCCGATTGACGGGGACCGTACGTGTTGAAGGGGCGCACGACAGTAAGGGGCAGGCCAAAGCAGAGGAAGAAACTCTTGGCCGCCGCATCAGCCCCGATCTTGCTCGCGCTGTACGGCGACTGCGGCTGAAGCGGATGCTTCTCGTCAATAGGGACATAGAGGGCGGTCCCGTAGACTTCGCTCGTCGACGTATGAAGCAATCGGCTGACGCTGTTATCCCGGCACGCCTGGCAGATGTTCAGCGTCCCCAGCACGTTCGTCTCGAAGTAACTCTGCGGGGCTCGATAAGAATATGGAATAGCGATCAGGGCGGCGAGATGAAAAACCACGTCGATATCGTTCGTGATGTCGCGGCAAATCACGGGATCGCGGATATCACCGGTGACAATGTCGAGCGCCTGCTTGCAGCCGACCTGCTCAAGCCAGCCCAGGTGATTAAACGAGTTATAGAGCGCCAGAGCCCTGACATTGGCTCCCCTCTCGACGAGAGCCTCGACGAGGTGGGAACCGATGAAACCATCAGCACCTGTAACTAATACCCGACGACCAGAAAGTGTCATGTGTCGTTGAAACCCCAAGCAGGGACAAAAGTGTCTAAGGCCGCACGGAGAATAACAAACCCGCCGTGAAGTGACAAGAGGCAAGCGGGCGGAGGCGGGGGACTTGCACAATCGCGGGTGCGGCGAGCTTTTATCGTGGCCGGACTCTCCAGGTCCGGCAGCAGACGGAAGTTGCTTGTTTTCGCCGGGCTCTCGGCCCGGCTGCCGGACTCTGGAGAGTCCGGCCACGATAAAAACCTCCCGCACTCGCGATTGAGTGACAGGAGGCAAGCCGCCGGAGGCGGGGGACTTGCACAATCGCGGGTCCGGGGAGCTTTCATCGTGGCCGGACTCTCCAGAGTCCGGCAGCCGGACCCCAGGTCCGGCGAGAATGAACGAACTGCAGCAGACGGAAGTTGCTTGTTTTCGCCGGGCTCTCGGCCCGGCTGCCGGACTCTGGAGAGTCCGGCCACGATAACCCCCCCCGCACCCGCGATTCCGCAACAGGTGCACGCGAGAGGCGGCCACACCCCGCCCTCTTCGGTTGACTGCCCGTCACCCGGTTTGTCACAATGCCAAGCCACTATGCGCAAATGGGCGGGACTAGTGATCAGGCTCGGAGTCACTGCGGGCCTGCTCGCCTTGGTGCTGGTCCGGGTGGATTTCCGGAGTTTGTTGGACGTGGTTGCTGGAGCTCGCTGGCAGTGGTTGCTCGCGGCCGTCGGTCTTCAGTTCGTAACGCTCCTCTGGGCCATAAGACGATGGCAGGTCATCCTGGTTCCCTTCGGCATCGTTGCAGGCTTCTGGCGTCTGACACGCCTCGTCTTCGTCGGCCAGTTCTTCAATGCCTTTTTGCCAACCGGCGTAGGTGGCGATCTTTTTCGGGCATACTACCTTGGAAAGTCTTACGAACGGCCCTTTTCAGTTGCCCTGGTGAGTACTCTCCTTGAACGGGACGTAGGACTCTGCGCCCTCCTTCTCATAGGAACGGCCGCCGCCGGGTATCAAAGGATTGAATTTCAAGGAGTTCCGCTCCTCTACCTCTTTGTCGCCCTTCTCGCCTGCTTTATGGTGGCAAACCTGGCGCTGTTTCACGGTTCCCTGCACGAACTGGTTATTCGATTGTTCCGCCGGTTCGGCCGAACGGACCTCACGAGGAAAGTGGAGGAGGTGTCCGACGGCTTGAGCCGGCTTCGCGCCGACAAGACAGCCGTCATCAAGACCCTTGGCTTGTCTCTGGTGATCCAGCTGCTTTCGGTGTTCATCATCTGGGCCGCCGCCCGCGCGATCCATATCGAATCGCCGGTGGAAGCTTTTCTGGTCTTTATCCCGGTCATTGGCCTGACGACGATGATACCTCTGACGATTAACGGGTTTGGACTGCGCGAAGGGGCTTATTTGTTGCTTTTTTCTCAGATCCAGGTGCCGCCTGAACGGTCAATTACGCTGTCGCTGATACACTTCAGTCTTAATCTTCTCAGCGCTATACCCGGCATGCTCTTCTACCTGCCGTTGAGAGGAGAAAGGGCCTCGGTAGTTTCAACCATTGAAGAATATCAGCACGAGAAGACGTTGAAGGATTCCGAAACGCCATGAAACTCGACGACTACTCGAAGAAGTTCATTCATTACCATGTCGACGACATCTCGCCGATCATAGTCCAAGCCATTCAGGCGAACCCCAGGTTGCGGACCCTCGCAGACCTGGGTTGCGGAGACGGGACCATTCTATATGCGCTGCGCAAGAGAAACCTGCTCCAGCAGTTCGAAACGGTCTACGCTGTGGACCTTTCGGAGGAGCGAGTCAGGAACGCGGGCCGCATCGACCCGGGAATCAAGGGCCTCGTGTCCGACGTTTGCCGTATCCCTCAACTGCGAGACGGCGAGATCGACCTCGTCATCACCAACCAGGTGATCGAGCATGTGCCGGACGACGAAGCCATGATCCGGGAAGTGCGGAGAGTACTGAGCCCCGGCGGCGTTGCCTATCTCGCTACCGTCTTCAAGAAGTGGTACGGGTGGTATTTCTACAAGAACTCGGAGAATCGCTGGGTCATCGATCCGACCCACGTCCGGGAATACACGGAAGATCAGCAACTGACGGGACTGTTTGACGCACAGGGGTTCGAGATCCTCAGATCCGGCAAGAAACTGCACTGGTTCCCCATGACCGACTTCCTTCTTAAACGGTTGGGTTACCGTCAGGACGTCTACCAAACACACCCGGTTCTCCGGGCATGTCGCAAGCTTCGAATCCCGATCTTCGGTTACTACAACTGGGAGTTCGTCCTTAGCAAGAGGGCAGACCGATGACAATCGGGATGATCACGAGCTATCCGCCGGCCGGGCTGAAATACGCGGAGGGGGAACGGGCCCTATCCTGGTACTCCGCGAACCTGATGGGTGAGCTGCCGGCCGGTGACACGAGCTACGTCATCTACGCGAACAGGATAGCCGGAGAGCCGGCAACCTCCGCCATCTCCAGCCGGGTAAAGATCGTGCGCTGCTGGGAACCGGGACTCTTCGCCTGGCTGCATATTCTCCGGAAGGTGAAGGCCGACCGTCCGGACCTGGTCCACGTGCAACACGAGATTTTTCAGTTCGGCAAAGGATTTGCGGCCTTTGGTCCCCCGCTGATGATCCTCCTCTTCAAGATCCTCCGAATTCCGACCGTTGTGACGCTGCACTCGGTGCCGCCTCTCCAGAAGATCGACCGGTCTTTCATGAAAGCATACCGGGTCAACGCCCCTCCAATTCTGGCCAGGATCCTTTTCTGGTCAACTATCTGGCCGATTGCGACCCTCGCCGACCGGCTCGTGGTGCACGCCGAAGAGTTCGTCGACAGCCTCAAGGGACCTTATCATGTACCCCGCCTGCAGGGCCGGACGACTGTCATTCCTTTGGGCGTGGAATCCGTATCCCGGGGGCTCGGCGCCCAGGAGGCTAAAGAGCGGCTGTCGGTCGCCGGCAAGTCCGCCATCCTTTTTTTCGGGAATCTGACCGGGTACAAGGGCCTTGAGATGCTCATCGACAGCATGGGTCTTCTAAAGCAGGATTTCCCGCATCTCACGCTGATTGTAGCCGGCGCAGATACGCCCGGTATCCAGGTGGCGGGCGACCGGCCTTACTCGGTCATTCTGAAGGAGAGGGCGGAGCGGGTTGGCGCAGACATTCGGTTTACGGGATTCGTCCGCGAATCCGACGTCCAGCTTCATTTTTCGGCAGCCGATCTGGTCGTCCTCCCGTACACAATCGCGTTGTCGAGCAGCGGCCCGTTTTCTCTGGCCCTGGCCTATGAACGTCCGTTTATCGCCTCGACGGCGCTTGGCGGGATCGTTGCCTCTGAGGATGTCCTTTTCGAACCGTCAGCAGCCGCGCTGGCCGACAAGATCCGGCGATTTATGACGGATCCCGGTTTTCGAGAGCAAATGAAAGCGCACAGTGAAAGGCTAAGGCAGGAACGTTCCCTGGCTCGGGTCGCCGAACAGACATTCGCTCTGTACCGGACGTTCGGCTGAGGAGAAGCCAAGTCGCACGAACCGGTCCGTAGGACCTTGCGCAAATCGCGCGACGACCGGACCACCCAATTCAGCGGCGGTTGGGTGGTCCGCTTGCTCTACTCGCACCGCAGCGAGCCGCTTCGCTCCGCGCTCCCGGTCGCCACCTACCACGTTTCCTGGCAGTCGCCCAGGCGACCGGATGCGACCAGCGCCTTCATTTCCCGGCTCTCGGGCGCCAGTTGAAGCCGGCACAGTATCCAACTCAGCTCTCTGCGATCCTGGCTGGGAGCGAGCACCTTGAAGGGAACGAATGAAGTACTTGCCCGAAAGCGGAGCGTCGCGTATTGGCCCGAATGCCGCGCAAGCAAGGGCTGAAGCGATATCTCCGAAGTGAAGGGACCAGTCTTTTCGCCCTTGATCGTCGCAATCACATCGTTTTCGGGCCCGAGGACTGAGATCTCCGGCAAAGCCGAAAATATCGAGAGGTCACCGGTAACAAAAAGAACAGGTCTCCCAGGATCAACGAGGAGTCGCAGGTCGAAATCTTTCGGCACCCAGTGATCCATCCACCACAGGGCATCACCCGGAAGGAAGTCGGGCATCGTCAAACGGCTTCGCGTCCCACCGTATCCCTCGACCGCCAGGAGCGTTGCGGAAATCGATGTCTCCTCAAAACGAGGCTTCCCGAGAGGCGCCATGAAAAACAGGGACCGGTGAGCGTTTCGCACCTTCATAATGGGCCTCAGGCGTGCGCCAAGAGTCTCGACCCCTTTTCCGGTCGGCGGCAACTGAGGCGCTATACCCCGAACCACCCAATACGCCGGCTTGTTTATGTCGATCCGCAACACATAGTCGCCCTGAACGGGCCAATCGTGGTTTCGGACGGTCTGCTCTTTCTGGTACCCGGTCCTTATTACAACCGGCGCCGAGACATGCGA